>NZ_JBJXIB010000038.1:0-42258 GCF_046115965.1 Janthinobacterium sp. CG_23.3
GAAGGCCGAGGTACCCGGCCTGGCGCTGCTCGACTGGCGTGATGGTTGGAGCATCGCCGCCTCCTGCGCCCGGTCCGCGCGCTGGCGCGGCGCCGCGCCGCCCTGGCGGGCGCCGCGCATCGGCATCAACCTGATGAGCGCGCAACTGCACGCCGACCTGCCGCAAAAACTGGCGATCCGCCTGCAGCGGCACCAGCTGGACGGCGCCAGCGTCGCCCTGGAGCTGCCCGAGCCGCTGCTGTGCGGGCCGGGCCGGCACGCCGGCGCCGTGCTGGACCAGTTGCGCGCGGCCGGCGTGGGCCTGAGCGTCGACCATTTCGGCAGCGCCGGCGCGGCGCTGGCGCTGTGCAAGACGCTGCCGCTGGACGAGCTGAAGATCGACGCCGGCTTCGTCGCGGCGATCGGCGACGACGACGGCGGCACCGACATGGCCGCCGCCATCGTCCTGCTGGCGCGCGCGCTGTCGCTCAACACCGTCGCGCTGGGCGTGCAAAACGCCGCGCAACTGGCGCAACTGGCGGCGCTGGGCTGCCGCCACTACCAGGGCGAGCTGTTCAGCGCGGCGCTGCCGGCCGACGCGCTGCGGGAGCGGCTGCGGGAACGGCGCCGGGAAAGCGCCATATAAACCTCTGGCGCGCCACTATTGGCGGCGCGGCGTTATAGTTGAGGGGTAGCAATAAGTCCAGCAACGCCAGCCCCGCCGCCGGGCCTGGCGTGCGAGTATACCGGATCATGACATTGTATCGATGAGGATTGTGTGTATGAATGAGATGACTGAGGTCGGCGAGGCGCTTGACGTCAAGCTGTTGCTGGCCACGCTGATGGCGCTGAAAAAGGGCGATTTCGGGGCGCGCATGCCGTCCGACTGGACCGGCATGGCCGGCAAGGTCGCCGACACCCTCAACGAGATCATCGAGACCCAGGAAAACATGGTGCGGACGATCACCGAGGTCAGCCGCGTGGTCGGGCGCGAGGGCCGCCTGACCCAGCGCGCCTCGGTGCCGCAGGTGGCCGGCGGCTGGACCACCATCATCAGCGCGGTCAACACCCTGATCGACGACCTGGTGCGCCCGACCACGGAGATGGCGCGCGTCATCGGCGCCGTCGCCAAGGGCGACCTGTCGCAGACCATGGAGCTGGAGGTCGACGGCGTGCCGCTCAAGGGCCAGTACCTGCGCGCCGCCACCACCGCCAACACCATGGTCGAACAACTCTCGTCGTTCTCGTCGGAGGTAACGCGGGTGGCGCGCGAGGTCGGCACCGAGGGCAAGCTCGGCGGCCAGGCCCAGGTCAAGGGCGTGGCCGGCACCTGGAAGGATTTGACCGACTCGGTCAACTCGATGGCCGGCAACCTGACCTCGCAGGTGAGGAACATCGCCGAGGTGACGACGGCGGTCGCCAACGGCGACCTGTCGAAGAAAATCACCGTCGACGTGCGCGGCGAGATCCTGCAACTGAAGGACACCATCAACGTCATGGTCGACCAGCTGCGCTCGTTCGCCTCGGAAGTGACGCGGGTGGCGCGCGAGGTCGGCACCGAGGGCAAGCTCGGCGGCCAGGCCTACGTGCCGGGCGTCGGCGGCACCTGGAAGGACTTGACCGACAACGTCAACTTCATGGCCTCGAACCTGACCGGCCAGGTCAGGAACATCGCGGCGGTGACGACGGCGGTGGCCAACGGCGACCTGTCGAAAAAGATCACGGTCGACGTCAAGGGCGAGATCCTGGAACTGAAAAACACCATCAACGTCATGGTCGACCAGCTCTCCTCGTTCGCCTCGGAGGTGACGCGGGTGGCGCGCGAGGTCGGCACCGAGGGCAAACTCGGCGGCCAGGCCCAGGTCAAGGGCGTGGCCGGCACCTGGAAGGACTTGACCGACTCGGTCAACTCGATGGCCGGCAACCTGACCGGCCAGGTCAGGAACATCGCCGACGTCACCACGGCGGTGGCCAACGGCGACCTGTCGAAGAAAATCACGGTCGACGTCAAGGGCGAGATCCTGGAGCTGAAAAACACCATCAACGTCATGGTCGACCAGTTGAACTCCTTCGCCTCGGAGGTGACCCGGGTGGCGCGCGAGGTCGGCACCGAGGGCAAGCTGGGCGGCCAGGCCAACGTGCCCGGCGTGGCCGGCACCTGGAAGGACCTGACCGACGGCGTCAACTCGATGGCCGGCAACCTGACCGGCCAGGTCAGGAACATCGCCGACGTCACCACGGCGGTCGCCAACGGCGACCTGTCGAAGAAAATCACGGTCGACGTCAAGGGCGAGATCCTGGAGCTGAAGAACACCATCAACGTCATGGTCGACCAGTTGTCCTCGTTCGCCTCGGAGGTGACGCGGGTGGCGCGCGAGGTCGGCACCGAGGGCAAGCTGGGCGGCCAGGCCTACGTGCCCGGCGTGGGCGGCACCTGGAAGGACTTGACCGACAACGTAAACTTCATGGCCTCCAACCTGACCGGCCAGGTCAGGAACATCGCGGCGGTGACGACGGCGGTGGCGCGCGGCGACCTGTCGAAGAAAATCACGGTCGACGTCAAGGGCGAGATCCTGGAACTCAAGGACACCATCAACGTCATGGTCGACCAGTTGTCCTCGTTCGCCTCGGAGGTGACGCGGGTGGCGCGCGAGGTCGGCACCGAGGGCAAACTCGGCGGCCAGGCCAACGTCTCCGGCGTCGCCGGCACCTGGAAGGACTTGACCGAGAACGTCAACCAGCTGGCGGCCAACCTGACCAACCAGGTGCGGGCGATCGCCGAGGTGGCCACGGCGGTCACCCGCGGCGACTTGTCGCGCTCGATCCAGGTGGAGGCGCGCGGAGAGGTGTCCTACCTGAAGGACAACATCAACGAGATGATCCGCAACCTGAAGGAAACCACGCAGAAGAACGCCCAGCAGGACTGGCTCAAGACCAACCTGGCGCGCTTCACCCGCCTGCTGCAGGGCCAGCGCGACCTGGAGGCGGTCACCCGGCTGATCCTGTCGGAGCTGGCGCCGCTGGTGTCGGCCCACCACGGCGTGTTTTATATGATGGATTCGCAGGAACGCGACGCCCGCCTGCGCATGATCGCCAGCTACGGCTACCGCTCCAGCCGCAAGCTGCCGACCTCCTTCCTGCCCGGCGAGGGCCTGGTCGGCCAGTGCGCGCTGGAGAAGCTGCGCATCTGGCTCACCGACGTGCCGCGCGATTACATCGCCGTCTCCTCCGGCCTGGGCGCGGCGCCGCCCAACAACATCGTGGTGCTGCCCATCCTGTTCGAGCAGCAGGTCAAGGCGGTTATCGAGATCGCCTCGCTGGACCGTTTCACCGAGACCCACCTGTCCTTCCTCGACCAGTTGATGGAGTCGATCGGCGTGGTGCTCAACACCATCGAGGCGAACAGCCGCACCGAGTCGCTGCTGACGCAGTCGCAGTCGCTGGCGCAGGAGCTGCAGCAGACCAACCAGGAGCTGGCCGAAAAAGCCCGCCTGCTGTCCGAGCAAAACATCGAGGTCGAGCGCAAGAACCGCGAGGTCGAGCAGGCCAAAATGGCGCTGGAGGAAAAAGCCACCCAGCTGGCGCTGTCGTCGAAGTACAAGTCCGAGTTCCTGGCGAACATGTCGCACGAGCTGCGCACGCCCCTCAACAGCCTGTTGATCCTGGCGCAGCAGTTGGGCGACAACCCGGAGGGCAACCTGTCGGGCAAGCAGGTCGAGTTCGCCAAGACCATCCACGGCTCCGGCAGCGACCTGCTGACCTTGATCAACGACATCCTCGACCTGTCGAAGATCGAGTCCGGCACCGTCACGCTGGAAGTGTCCGAGTACCGCTTCCAGAACCTGCGCAACTACGTCGACCGCACCTTCCGCCACATGGCCGAGGCCAAGCACCTGAACTTCTCGGTCGAACTGGCCGAGGCGCTGCCGACGGCGATGATGACCGACACCACGCGCCTGCAGCAGGTGCTGAAAAACCTGCTGTCGAACGCCTTCAAGTTCACCAGCCACGGCCGGGTCGCGCTCGACATCGGCCTGGTCACCGGCGGCTGGAGCAGCGACCACCCGAACCTCTCCAGCGCCGACGCGGTGCTGGCCTTCACCGTGCGCGACACCGGCGTCGGCATCGCCGCCGACAAGCTGCAACTGATTTTCGAGGCCTTCCAGCAGGCCGACGGCAGCACCGCGCGGCGCTACGGCGGCACCGGCCTGGGGCTGTCGATCTCGCGCGAACTGGCACGCCTGCTGGGCGGCGAAATCCGCGTCGAAAGCGTGGTCGGCGCCGGCAGCACCTTCACCCTGTTCCTGCCATACAACCGGGCCGGCTTCGTCAACTACGAGCAGAACCGCCAGCTGCCGGCCCGTCCGCGCGAGCCGGCCTCGCTGGTGGTGTACGCGCCGGCGGCCTGGCCGGCCGAGGCCGCGGCCGCCGCGCCGCAGCCGCAGCCCGACGCCAACGACCACGAGCCGGCCTTCGACGACCGCGGCTCGCTGGCGCCGGGCGAGCCGTCGGTGCTGATCGTCGAGGACGACGAGCGCTTCGCCAAGATCGTGCTCGACTACGCGCGCGAGAAAAGCTTCAAGGGCATCGTCACGCACCGCGGCGACTCGGCCCTGAGCCTGGCGCGCGACTATCTGCCGTCGGCGATCCTGCTCGACCTGGACCTGCCCGACATCGACGGTTTCACGGTGCTCGACCGCCTCAAGCGCGACCCCAACACGCGCCACATTCCGGTGCACGTGATGTCCAGCCTGCGCGAGCGCGAACGGGCGCTGCGCCAGGGCGCGATCTCGTACATGAACAAGCCGATCGGCGCCGCCGCGCTGCAGGAGGAGTTCAACCGCATCCAGAAATTCCAGCTCGGCGGCAAGCGCAGCCTGCTGGTCGTCGACGACGACCAGATGCAGCGCGACGCCATCGTCGCCCTGATCGGCGACAGCGACCTGCGCATCGTCGCCGTCGAGAGCGGCGAGGCGGCGCTGGCGGCGCTGCGCGAGTCGCATTTCGACTGCATGGTGCTGGACCTGACGCTGCCCGACATCAACGGCTTCGACCTGCTCGACATGATCGGCAAGCAGGTCGCGCTGCGCGACCTGCCGGTGGTGATCTACACGGCGCAGGACCTGAACCGCAAGGAGGTGGCCAAGCTGAAGCGCTACGCCAAGACCATCGTCATCAAGGACGCCCGCTCGCCCGAGCGCCTGCTCGACGAAACCGCGCTGTTCCTGCACCGCTCGCACGCCAGCCTGCCCGAGCTGCAACGCCGCATGCTCGAGGAGATCCACGCCGCCGACGGCGGCCTGGCCGGACGCAAGGTACTGATCGTCGACGACGACCTGCGCAACATCTTCGCCCTGTCCTCGCTGCTGGAGCGCCAGCAGATGCAGGTGTCGTTCGCCGAAAACGGCCGCGACGGCATCGAAGTGCTGGAAAAGGACACGGGCATCGAGATCGTCCTGATGGACATCATGATGCCCGAGATGGACGGTTACGACACCATGCGGGCGATCCGCCGCATACCCAAGTTCAAGTCGCTGCCGATCATTACGCTGACGGCCAAGGCGATGAAGGGCGACCGCGACAAATGCATCGCCGCCGGCGCCTCCGACTACATCACCAAGCCGGTCGACGTGGCGCAACTGCTGTCGCTGATGCGGGTATGGTTGCATTGATGGTTGAATTGCTACAGGGCGCCGTCAACCAGGTCGCGCCGGAGACCGAGGAGCTGGAGATCGCCCTGCTGCTGGAGGCGCTGCTGCAGCGCTACGGCTTCGACTTCCGCGGCTTCGAGCGCGCCGCCGTGCGCCGCCGGCTGCACGGCGCGATGCGCCAGCGCGGCCTGGCCACCGTCTCGGCGCTGCAGGAGCGGGTGCTGCACCAGCCGCAGGCCGGCACGGCGCTGCTGCGCGCGCTGGGGGTGGCGCCGGCGGCCATGTTCGACGACGCCGACGAGGCGCGCCAGTTGCGCGCGCTGCTGGGTCCCTGCCTGCGCGCCTCGGCCGTGCCGAAGGTCTGGCTGGCCGAATGCGCCGGCGCCGAGCAGGCCTGGACGCTGGCAATCCTGCTGCTGGAGCAGCAGTTGCACAGCCGCACCGAAATCTTCGCCAGCGTCGCCAGCGAGCAGGCGCTGGCCGAGGTCGGCGACGCCGGCTTCCCGGCCGCGCGCCTGGCCGAGTACGAGGCGAACTACCGGCGCGGCGGCGGCAAGGCCCGCTTCGCCGACTACTTCGAGGTCAGCGGCGAGCGCGCCGCGCTGCTGCCGGCGCTGCGCCGGCGCATCAACTGGGCCCAGTACAACCTGGTGACGGACGCCTCCTGCAACGAGTTCCAGTTGATCGTCTGCCGGCGCGCCCTGCCCGACTACGGCCCGCTGCTGCGCCAGCGCGTGCTGCAACTGTTCCACGACAGCCTGGCGCGCTTCGGCGTGCTCGGCCTGGACCGCGCGCTGCGCGACGACGAACCGCTGGCCGCCAACTACCAGGCCATCGCGCCGCCGCAAGCCTGGTACAAGCGCATCGCTTAGCTCGGCTTGGCGCGCCGCGCGCGCGTAACCGGACAATGCTGGCGCCTAAGCCGCCAGCCGCGCTTGGATCAACGTTGCCGCTTTGCCCCCAGCAACGCCTCAGCCGGCCTTGCGCTTCAAGCCGTCCAGCTCGGCGCTGATTTTCGCCGCCCTGGCGCCGGCCTCGCGCTTCAAGCCGTCGCTGGCTTGCTGCGCCAGCCTGGTGCCGCGGAACCAATCGGCGCTGATGCTGTCGCCCATCTTCTCGGATACGATGTGCCAGGCATAGGCCTCCACCGCGTTGTTCTCCTGCAAATACAACTCCGAGATGATGCCCGCCGAACGGATATTCCCGGCGGCCAGCGCCAGCTTGAACGACTCCTTGGCCGCGGCCGAATAATCGGTGCCGCTTTCATACTCCGGGTTCGACTTGTTACCGTTCAGCTCGAAATAATACTTCTCGCCCAAATGCACCATCGCGTAGGCGTCGCCGCCGTTGGCCAACTGGCGCAAGGTCTTCAGATCCTTGCTGTAATAATCCGGCGGCACCATATACCCGAGCGTGGCCATTTTCTTGCGGCGCGCGTCCTCCTGGGCGGTGATGACTTCCGGCCCGGGCGCGACCGGTGGCGCCGTTGCCGCGACCGGCGCCGCGTCGCCGGACGGCGCGCCGGCCGCCCCGACCGGACCGAACGGCGAGAGCATTTCGGCGTTGCCGGGCGCGGCCGCGCCGACGCCGCCGGCGCCGCCCTGTCCGGCGAGCAGGACCGGCAAGCCGCCTGCCGGCCCGGCCGCCGGGCGGCCGTTCGACGCGACGCCGGCGAGCGCTACGGGGTCGTTCCACAAATAGACGGCGCCCGCGGCGCACGCCACGACGGCGCAAGCGAATGCGCGATGCAGCTTTTTCATACGGTATCCGTTGAGTATCCCCGGCCCGGGCGTAGCGCCGGGCCGGGGCGATGCGGCTAAACGACGCTTAAACGCGCGGCAAATTGTTGAAGCAATTGAGCATGCCGTTGGCGTATCCCCAGCGCGTGTAGTAGTCGCGCTGGGCCGGCGTGCCATGCTCGCCATAGTCGGCGGCGGCGCGGGCGCTGCTGACGGCGCCGGCCAGGAACGACGGATAGCCCAGATTGTTTTGCGCGTGGCGGATGAAGGAGCCGCCGGTGCAATCGGCCTGCAACTCGTTGTACGGCGCGCCGTTGTTGATGTTGTACGTGAACTGGATCGAATGGCCCCATTCGTGTGCCATGACCATCTTGGCGACGTAGTTGCCGTGCTGGTTTTCCTGCGACTGCAGGAAGCTGCTGCCGACGCTGATGATGTTCGGACCGCAAGCGAAGGCGGTCGGCGACGGTTCGCCGCAGGCGTTCTGGTTGATGTACACCGTCGGACGCGCGTACTGGCCCAACTGGCCGCGGATTTCAGTGGCGCTGTTGTTGATGTAGGTGCTGTTGACGGGAACCGAATTGGCTGTTTGCGATATGCCGCACAACAGCAAGGCGATCAGGGCGGGCAGACGGATGGAATTTTTCATGCACTCTCTCCAAGTAATGTGACTGTACGGGGCCGCGACAAACCGTGGCCCCGGTTATACCAACGCCTTTGTGGGGAGCTGGACAGGCTTCCCTTTTTTGATGGGAATTATTGATAAGACAAGCAGCCGGGTGATTTTGTCACATCCATTGAGAAATATTAAGATTTTTATATACTTGTTGTAAATTCACCATAGCGACCTGAAAGCGCGCTTGGGCGCCCGCCACCGTCGCCCTATGTATCCCAGCGTACAGAGCGGCGCGGCGTTTAAGCGCACCCTTCAGTCATTCACACATCGACACAACAGGGAGTAACAACATGAACACCACCAAAATTATCGGCGCGGTACTGATCGTCGGCGGCATACTGGGCCTGGTCTACGGCGGTTTCAGCTTCACCAAGGAAACCCACCAAGCCAAGCTGGGTCCGATCGAGCTGTCGGTGACGGAAAAGGAAACCGTCAACGTGCCGCTGTGGGCCAGCATCATCTCGATCGCCGCGGGCGCCGGGCTGCTGCTGGCGGGCTCGAAGAAGGGTTGATACGGTTTGACGCGGACCGTGGCGGGCGCGATGTCCGTAGGTCGGCTTAACTCAACGCCGGGGGTCGCCCCCCCGGGGTGACGCCGCCGCGGCCGCCTACCACGGCGCCGACGCGCTGGGCCGCTCGGCAATGCGGTCGCGGTAGGCCTGCAGATGCGCCATGCCTCCGGCGCCGGGCCGGAACTTCATCAGCCCGCGCGCGAACTCCAGCGCGCAGAAAAGGCGCGCTCCTCGAAATCGCCCCCCATCAGGTTCGGCCCGGGTTGCAAGCCCTCCAGGTAGGTGCACATGGCGGGCGTTTCGCACAGCACGCGGCCGTCGTCGAGTTCCAGCGCCGGCACCCGCTATTCCAGCACGCGCGCACTGTACACCCAGACATGATTGACAGGTTGACAAGCCCGTGCTTTCACTTTAAATTCGATGCCGGGAACCGCTGCCAAACATAGCCAGCGATGTCCCAGGTAACAGCAGTATAGCGGCGCCGCCAGCAAGCGCCGCCCCCCTCCCATGCCCCTCCACCAAGGTTGCTCATGCATCGCACACTCGTTTCCACCGCCGTCTTGACGCTGGTCGCGCTGGCCGGCGCCGCCGCCGCCAGCCAGGGCACCACGCAACTGCCGCGCGGCGTCAGCCCGAGCCACTACCAACTGTCGCTGACGCCGGACGCGGCCGCCGCCAGCTTCAGCGCCAAGGCCACCATCACGCTGACGCTGAGCCAGCCGACGGCGAGCATTACGCTCAACGCGCTGGGGCTGGACTTTGCCGGCGCCGTGCTGCGCCGCGCCGGCCAGGCCGACCAGGGCGCCGCCGACATCACCCTCGACGCCGCCCAGCAAAGCGCCACCTTCCACTTCGCCAAGCCGCTGGCCAAGGGCCGTTACCAGCTAGCGCTCGACTACCGCGGCAAGATCGGCACCCAGGCCACCGGCCTGTTCTCGCTCGACTACGACAGCGCCGAGGGGCGCAAGCGCGCGCTCTACACCCAGTTCGAAAACTCCGACGCGCGCACCATGATCCCGTCGTGGGACGAACCGGCCCACAAGGCCACCTTCGCGCTCGACGTGACGGTGCCGACCGAGCATATGGCGGTCGGCAACATGCCGGCGTCCTCCAGCACCGACCTGGGCGGCGGGCGCAAGCGCGTCCAGTTCGCCACCACGCCGAAGATGTCGACCTACCTGCTGTTCCTCGGCGTCGGAGAATTCGAGCGCGCCACCGCCAGCGTCGACGGCACCGAGCTGGGCGTCGTCACCAAAAAAGGCGCGCTGCCGCAGGCCGGCTACGCGCTCGGGGAATCGAAGGCGATTCTGCGCGAGTTCAACGACTACTTCGGCGTGCGCTACCCGCTGCCCAAGCTCGACAACCTGGCCGCGCCGGGGCGTAGCCAGTTCTTCGGCGCCATGGAAAAC
The DNA here is from genome assembly GCF_046115965.1 of Janthinobacterium sp. CG_23.3. NCBI lineage: Bacteria > Pseudomonadati > Pseudomonadota > Betaproteobacteria > Burkholderiales > Oxalobacteraceae > Janthinobacterium > Janthinobacterium sp. CG_23.3. The sequence continues at coordinate 9,967 of NZ_JBJXIB010000038.1, forward strand.
TGGGGCGCCATCTTCACCTTCGAGCGCGCGCTGCTGCTCGACCCGCGCATCTCCAGCCTGGCCGACAAGCAGGGCATCTACACGACGATGGCGCACGAAATGGCGCACCAGTGGTTCGGCAACCTGGTCACGATGCGCTGGTGGGACGACCTCTGGCTCAACGAGGGCTTCGCCTCCTGGATGGAGGCGCGCACCACCGAGCGCCTGCACCCGGAGTGGCACACCCACATGGGCGCGGTCAACGCGCGCGAGGCGGCGATGGCGCTCGACGCGCTGGTGAGCACGCACGCCATCGTCCAGCCGATCGCCACGGTGCAGCAGGCCAGCCAGGCCTTCGACGGCATCACCTACCAAAAGGGCGAGGCCGTGATCCGCATGCTCGAAGCCTACGTCGGCGAGCGGGCCTGGCGCCAGGGCGTGCGCGCCTACATGCGAAAACACGCCTACGGCAACTCCGTCTCGAACGACCTGTGGCGCCAGATCGAGCGCGCCGCCGGCAAGCCGGTTAGCGCCATCGCGCACGATTTCACGCTGCGCGCCGGCGTGCCGCTGGTCAAGGTCGGCGACGGCGTCTGCCGCGCCGGCCAGACCCGCGTTACGCTGACCCAGGGCGAATTCAGCAAGGACCGGCCGGACAAGGCGCCCGGCGCCTGGCGCGTGCCGGTGTTGGCGCAGGTCGCCGGCCACGCGCCGGTGCGCGCGCTGCTCAGCGGCGGCAAGGCCGGCGTCACGCTGCCGGGCTGCGGCCCGGTGCTGGTAAACGCCGGCCAGAGCGGCTACTACCGCACGCTGTACACGCCGGCCGGCTTCGCCGCCGTCGCCGCCGGCTTCGCCGCGCTGGCGCCGGTGGACCAGCTCGGCTTGCTGTCGGACACCTACGCGCTGGCCATGGCCGGCTTGCAACCGGCCTCCGACTTCCTCGAACTGGCCCAGGCCACGCCGCTCGACGCCGACACCCAGGTGTGGGGCAAGATCGCCGACATCTTCAACGGCCTGTACTACAATTACCAGGCCGAGCCGGCGCGCCAACAGACCTTCGCCGCCTTCGCCATCGCGCGCCTGGCGCCGCTGATGGACAAAACCGGCTGGCTGGCGCGCGCCGGCGAGTCCGACACCGTGGCCAACCTGCGCGAGGACTTGATCGGCACGCTGGGCGCGATGGGCGACCCGGTGGTGCTGGCCGAGGCGCGCCGGCGCTACCGCGCCGACGCCAACGATGCGGCGGCGATACCGGCGCCGCTGCGCCGCGTCATCATGAGGGTGGTCGCGCACAACGCCGACGCCGCCACCTGGGACGCGTTGCGCGCCGCCGCGCAGGCCGAGAAGACGCCGCTGGTCAAGAACGCGCTGTACGACCTGCTGGCCAACAGCAAGGACCGCGCGCTGGCGCAGCGCGCGCTGGCGCTGGCGCTGACCGACGAGCCGGGACTGACCAACAGCCCGGCCATGATCAGCAAGGTCGGGCACAACCATCCCGACCTGGCGTTCGACTTCGCGCTGGCCCACCTGGCGCAGGTGACCGAGCGGGTCGACGCCAGCTCGCGCACGCGTTTCTTCGCGCGCCTGGCGGCCGGCTCGGCCGAGCCGGCCATGGTCGCCAAGCTGAACGCCTACGCCGAGTCGCACCTGCCGGCCGACGCCCGCGCCGACGCCGCCAGCACGGTGGCCAACATCGAGTACCGCATCCAGCTGCGCAAGGAGCGCCTGCCGGCCATCGACGCCTGGCTGGCGCGCGCGCCGCAGCCGGGCGCGCGCCAGTAAAGGGCGCGGCGCCGGCAAAAAAAAGCCGGCGCCGCTGTACGCGGGCCGGCCAAAACGCTGATGAGGGCGTAGGGATGGGTACGGGCGGGAGCGGCGTTGCCGGTCGCGCGGGAAATGGTGCCGGTCATCAGGAAACCGGCGGCCTGGTGGCGCCACATCGCGTGCCTGCGCCACAACGCCACTGTGCCAGCAATCGTCCGCGGCAGGCTTAAGATCTGATTAAGGTGCGCCGCGGCGGAAACGCGCGCGGGCGCCGGAATTGGTGCCGGTGTTCGAGGCCACCGGCTAACCTGCTGAGACGCGTCCCGTGAAATCCTACGTCTGCTTGGGGCGTAGCGACCAACTTGGGGCGTGCTGAAGCCAGCGAGAGCCATCATAGCGGCGCCGTGTGACGGCCGCATGACGTGCCGCAAGTAAACCTGAGCAGCGAAAAAAAATGCCCGCAACCTTGCGGCGGCGGGCGAAATATCCAAATCGGGAAGACCTGAAGAGTGCAAGCATCTTCGCACACGCATATGACGGCGGCGTGACAGGCAAAGAACTCCTTTTCATGCCGCGCCGCCGTGCGCAAGCGCGGCGCCCTGTGCTAGTCTGCAAAGTCTGTTTACTATGAGGGGGCGTCAACGATGTCGATCAGCCACATCCCACTGCGCCGCAGCGCCGCGCGCCTCGCCCTGGCCTGCCTGCTGAGCGCCTGCGCGCCGGCCATCGTCGCGCCGCCCGCGGTGCCGCCGGAGGCGAGCAGCGTGCCGCCGCCGGCCGCTGCCGTGAGCGACTTCCATCGCGCCTATTACGACTCGCTGCGTGGCGACGAGCCGGTGCTGGCCATCGCGCCGCTGGCGTCGCTGATCGCCATCACCGTGCGCCGCGCCGGCGCCCTGGCGCACCTCGGACACGACCACGTCGTTGCCAGCCACACGGTCGAGGGCTTCATCGCGCCCAAGCAGGGCCGCGCCGACTTCCATTTCCGCCTCGACCAGCTCAGCGTGGACGAAGCCGAGCTGCGCGAGCAAGCCGGCCTCGCCACCCAGCCCTCGGCCGCCGCCATCGACGGCACCCGCAACAACATGCTCAACAAGGTACTCGACGCCGCCCGCTTTCCGGACGTGACGGTGCAGGTGACCCGGGCCGCGACGCACACGCCCGGCGCGCCGCTGGGCGTCGCCATCACGCTGCACGGCGTCACCCGCACCATGAGCATTCCGGTGGAGTTCGAATTGAACAAGGTGGGCGACATGGTCGCCAGCGGCCGCCTGACACTCAAGCAAAGCGACTTCGGCCTGGTGCCGTTTTCGGTCATGGGCGGCGCCATGGCGGTGCAGGACCAGATGGAACTGCGTTTCCGCCTCGTCGCCAGCGCGCTTTGACGGCCGGCGGCGCCGCGCGTCAGCGCGCGACGATCAGGCGCACGCCCAAACCGACGAAGATGGTGCCGGCGACGCGGTCCAGCCACAGCCCGGCGCGTGGATTGACGTTGATCCATTTGCCGACCGCGCCGGAAAAATAACCCAACAAGCCGAACAGCACGCAACCCTGGGCCGTGAAGATCAGCCCCAGCTGGGCGGTCTGCCAGCTCACGTGGCCTTGCTCGGCGACGACGAACTGCGGCAGGAACGAGAGGAAAAACAGCACGACCTTGGGGTTGACGCTGTTGGCGAACAAACCCTTGGCGAACAGCCGCGCCAGCGACTCGTCCGGCACGCCGGCGCCGTCGACGCGGGCGCCGCCGCGGCTGCGCAGCGCGCAGACGCCGAGCCAGACCAGGTACAGGCCGCCGCACAGCTTCAGGACCGAAAACGCCAGCGGCGAGGCGGCGATTAGCGCGCTCACGCCCAGCGTCGCCAGCAGCGTGTGCGTCAGGCAACCGAGCGCGCAACCGAGGCCGAAGACCGTACCCTGGCGCCGGCCGCGCGACATGCCGATGCCCAGCACCATCAAATTGTCCGGCCCCGGCGAGGCGGTGATGAGCAGCGCCGCGGCGAGAAATCCAAGGAACTGTTCGGGGCTGATCAGCATGGGAAATTGTTCCGTTTCGTCATAAACCGCCATGATACAAGCTGCGCCGAACGGCGCGCAGGAAAAATCCGTATTCCTGGCGCGCCGGCCGGCTGTTGGCGCGCGTTGTCGATTAGAATGTTAAGCAGCAAGCGCGCCGCGTCCGCGCGCGCACCGCGCCGGCGCCGCCGGAACCTCACCTAGCTGGCAACATGGCCATATCCCCGACCACATTCTTGTCGATCGCCCCTCTGCGCTGCCTGCTGCTGGCGTGGGCGCTGGCGTTCGCGTGGCCGCCGTGCTGGGCCGGCGCGGCCGCCGCGCCGCTGTCGCTGCAAGACAACGTCAGCCGCGACCTGGCCGCCGGCGCGCGCCTGTTCCGCGCCGGCGCCGAGGCGGCGCCGCTGCACGCGGCCGCGCTGCCGGCCTGGCTGGCGGCCCGGCGCCCGAGCGCCAGCGTCGACCTGTTCGGCGGCGATTACTGGTTGTACGTGCAGGTGCGCAACGACAGCGGCCGCGACGCCTGGGTGCTGGACCCGCACGGCACGCTGATCGAATACGTCGAGGCCTCGATCTACGACGAGCGCGGCGGCGCCGTCACGCTGCTGACCGGCTACCACCAGCCGCACGACTACCTGCTGCACTACGGCAAAGACATCGAACTGCGCCCGGGCGCCACCTACCACCTGCTGCTGCGCTTCTCGAGCCGCTATTACGCGCGCGCGCCGGAGCTGGCGCTGGCCCCGCGCGACGCCTACCAGCGCCTGGTGGCCAAGGAAAACGTGCTGACCATCGGCGCCATCGGCGCCCTGCTGGCGATGGCGCTGTTCAATTTCTTCATCTTCTCCATCACCCGCGACACCTCCTCGCTGTATTACTCGTTGTACGTGCTGACCTACGCCATCGCCTGGGGCATGACGTTCCACCTGGCGGCCGACTTGTTCGACTGGCACCGGCTCGACCTGCACTACGTGCCGTTTTTCCTGCTGCCGGTGTTTAGCACCCTGTTCTACCGCAAGTTCCTGTGCCTGGCCGAGTTCTCGCCACGGCTGGACCGGCTCAGCCGCATCAACATCGCGCTGCCGCTGCTGCTGCTGCCGAGCTGCTTCGTGGCGCTGCGCTACGCCCACACGCTGGCCACCATCGTCATCTCGATCTGGATGCTGCTGGCGCTGGTGTGCGGCGTGGCGGCCTGGCGCCGCGGCTTCCGGCCGGCGCGCTACTTCGTCTTCGCCTTCATCGCGCTGATGCTGCCCGGCCTGGTCGTGCTGCCGGCCAACCTGGGCCTGATTCCCGCGCTGGTCGACAACGCCGAGCTGCTGACCCTGCTCGGCGGCACCCTCGACGGCCTGCTGCTGGCGTTCGCGCTGGCGGACCAGATCCGCCTGCTGCGCGACAACCTCGAGCTGCGGGTGCGCGCGCGCACCGTCGAACTGACCAGCACCAACGACGCGCTGACGCTGGCCAAGGAACACGCCGAGGTCGTCAGCCGGCACCGCATCGACTTCCTGTCGGCCATGAGCCACGACATCCGCACGCCGCTGGCGGGCGTCATCGGCATGCTCAAGTTCGCGCTGCGCGACCAGTCGGTACGCGGGCGCACCGAGGAATACCTGCGGATCGGCCTGCACAACGGCGAGGCGCTGCTGGTGATCCTCAACGACATCCTCGACTTTTCCAAGATCGACGCCGGCAAGCTGACCATCGAAAACGTCGACTTCGACCTGCTGGCGCTGATCGGCGACGCCGTCGGCATCGTCCAGGGCCAGGCCGACGCCAAGAGCCTGCTGTTGCGGCGCGACCTGGCGCTGGAGCTGCCGCGCTACGTCAAGGCCGACCCGACGCGGCTGCGGCAAATCCTCATCAACCTGCTGGGCAACGCCATCAAATTCACCGACAACGGCGAAGTACGGCTGCAGGTGCGCCAGCGCCCGCGCCCGGACGGCGGCGCCAGCGTCAGCTTCACCGTCAGCGACACCGGGCCGGGCATCGCCGCCGAGACGCTGCCGCGGCTGTTCCGCAAATTCGAGCAGGCCGACCACTCGACCACGCGCCAGTACGGCGGCACCGGCCTGGGGCTGGCGATCTGCAAGGAACTGGTGGAACTGATGGGCGGCGTCATCGGCGTCGACAGCCGGCCCGGCGTCGGCTCCAGTTTTTACTTCACGCTGCCGCTGGCGCGTGGCGCTGCGCCGCCGCCCGCCGCCCAGCAGGCGCCGCGGCGCGCGCGCCACGACTACCGCCTGCGCGTGCTGTGCGCCGAGGACGTGCGCACCAACCAGATCATCATCGGCACCCTGCTTGAGGGTATGGGCCACGAGGTCAAGATCGTCGACAACGGCGTCGAGGCGCTGCGCGCACTGTCCGAGTATGAATTCGACGTGGTGCTGATGGACGGACGCATGCCGCAGATGGATGGCGAGCAAGCCACGCGCCTGATCCGCGGCGGCGGCGGCGCCGCGCACGTGGTGCTCGACCCGGGCGTGCCGATCATCGCGTTGACCGCCAACGCCAGCGCGCACGACAGCGCGCGCTACCTGGCCTGCGGCATGGACGGTTTCCTCAGCAAGCCGGTCGACGAGCGCCTGCTGTACGCCCAGATCGAGGCCACCATCGCGCTGCTGCAACAGCGCGGCCGCCTGCTCAACCCGAACGAGGCGGCGGCGCCCGACGACGCCGGCGCCGACCCGCTGGCGCAGCAGTTCGGCGTCGACGCCGGACTCGACGCGCACGGCGGCGCGGCGGCCGGCGGTGCCGGCGCCGGCGCCGGCGCGATCTACATCCTGCCGCTGGCCGGGTTGTCGCGCCAGCACATGCAACGCATCACCCAGGCCTTCCTCGACGAGGCGCCGCGCCGGCTGGAACAGGCGCGCCACGCCCTCGACGCCGGCAACGCCGGCGCGGCGGCCGCCGCTTTCCACGCCCTCAAGGGCAGCGCCGGCTACCTCAGCGGACAGCGCCTGCATGGCCTGTGCCACGCGATGGAGGGGTTGGCCGGCGACGGCGCGCTCGACGCCGTGCGCCAGGCGCTGCCGGAAGTGCGCGCGGTGCTCGAGCAAGCTTGCAGCGACCTGCGCGGCGCCGGCCAGCCCGGCTGACCCGCGGCACCAGACCGGGGCCAGATCGGGGCCAGGCCCTGAGGGTCTGACCCCAGCGTTACGCCCTTGGTTTGAAACGCCCTCAGCAGCGCCGCATCCAATTCCCCCCCGCCTTTGACTTGCGCCAACGCAACAATTCACCTGCGCAATATTGTAAAGTACCCATACTTATTCAAACCTCACACCACCGAAAGCCACACTATGCGTCTAGTCGACTCAGGCAAATCCCTCCTGGTTTTGTGCGCGGCACTGTTGTCGGCCTGCGGCGTCAGCGTCGACAAGGCCATGGTGATCGACGTCCCGGGCGACAGCATGTCGCTCGAATGGAGCGGCGCCGGCAAGGACGAACTGCCGGACCAAGCCCACTTGTACCGCTTCCGCGGCAAGGAGTACGTGCTGCTCGAAAATGGCGACAAGATCGGCGGCTACATGCCGCTGCAGATCGCCTCGCGCAGCGCCGGCGACATCGAACTGCGCGCGCTCGACCCGAAGCGCGTGGCCTACCGGATCAAGCGTATGAAGCTGCCGCTGACGTACCGGAAACTGTGGCTGCGCCAGGAAATCTACCTCGAGGCCGGCCTGTTCGAAAAACTTCTGGCGCAGCACGAAGGCGCGATCTTCCAGAAGGGCGTCGCGGTTCGCATGCAGAAAATCAAGGACGATTGAAGGGCGCGGTGCGAACTTCCCAAGTCCATGTCGCTCCTGCTGATTGCTGCCTTCTTGCCCCAACGTATATGCCTAGTTCACAGGAGCCGCAGTGATTTTTCCAGAGAAACGTAAATTATTTTCCACCCCATTATTCGTTGCCCATTGGTCGATTTCCAGCTTCAGCAGACCGATAATCGCCATTTTGCGTCTGCCGAGAAAGGCTCATGCTCGTGGCCCGTTGTAAGCTCTGTCAAAAGTTGTTGAACACGTGCTCCAACTGCGTCATCTGCCTTGATAAATGCGTACGCATTGAGCGGTTTATCCTTCGACTCCTCTTTACGCGGTGCTTGTTGCGAGCCGACTTAAACGCAGTTAATCGCCAACAAACCATCAGCTCACGACGCCAGCCAGCGGCAAGCAATTGCCGCAGGCCCGCCCCCTCCTCAAAAATCAGTCTCGCCCTGGATCACCGCCGGATGGCCGGTGATGGCGCGCGAAGTCTGCATGCCGGCCATCACGGCCGCCTCGACGCAGCCGGCGTTCAAGCCGGTCTTGATCCAGTCGCCCGTCAAGTACAGGTTCGAAAAGCCGGACTGGTCGGTCGCCAGCCGGTACTTGGTGCTGCCCACCACCGACATCACGTAGCGCTCGGACGGGTCGACGTTGGCGCGCCAGTACTGGCTGTCGAAGCGCGCCGGACCGCTGCCATCCCCGCTGTCGACCAGCCACTGCCACGGGAACGCGCCGGCCGGGCCGGCCGCCGACCACAGCGCGCTGATCTGCTTGCCCAGCTGGTTCAGCGCGCCCTCCTTCGCCTGCGCCGCGCACAACCCGGCGAAGCCGCTGTCGGCGAACGGCGGGTAGTTCGCCAACGGCAAGGCGCTGCAAAAATACGAGACGTTCTTCGGCTCGGCGCCCGCCGGCCAGTCTTCGCGTTCGAGCAACTGGTCCATCGGCGCCCAGGTGTCGTAGGGTTCCGAAAAACCGCTCAGCACCGGCTGCTGGCCGCCCGGCTGGTGGGTCCAGCCCATCTGCGCCAGGTCCTTGTTCAGCCACACCTGGTACGCCTGGGTCGCCACCGTTTGCACCTTCAGCGACGTGGTTCTCAACGCCGGACTCAGCTCCAGCAATTGCGGACACAGCGCCGGCAGCGCGCCGATCGCCACGCCGAAGATCACCTTGTCGAAGTCGACGCCGCGTTGTAGCACCAAGCTGGGCAGCGGCCGGCCGAACGCTTGTTCGTAGCGCTGCGGCCAGTCGCTCCAGTACGACTCCAGGTTGACCGCGCCGGCCTGCAGCGCCGCCGCCTGGGCCGGTTCGATCTGCGCGTAATCGGGTTGGTTCGGCCAGCAGCCCAGCCCCTTCACCGTCACCAGCGGCTCATATTCCCGGCCCGGCGCGGCCAGCGCCACCTGCTCGGTCATGCGGATGCTGCCGATGGCGCCGTTCTCCGGCACCAGTTCCTCGACCTTGTGGAAGAATTTAAATTGCACGCCGCGCCGCCGCAGCACTTCGTAGAGCGGCGTGAAGACGGTGTCGCCCATGCCGGCCTGCATCTTGAACATGATGCCGCCCTTGTATGCCATGCCGATGCGCGCCATCGAGCGCAGCATGGTGCCGGCCTCGATGTTGGGCTTGGCGAAGTCGCCGCCCTCGTAGGCGAACACCAGGTCGTAAAAGCCGCGCACCGGCGCCGAGTTGACGCAGTATTCTTCGTCGCCGCCGTGCTTGCGCAGCCAGTCGCGCAGGTCGATGTCGTTGATGACGTCGAAGCCGTGCTTGAACACGCCGTCCTCGAACATGCCCTTCATGACCGTGGTGCCGAGGTCGAGGCAGATGAACAGGCGGCGCAGGTCGTCGTTGGCGTCGATCAGCTTGTGATAGCGCGCGTGCAGCCAGGCGCGGATGCCGCCCAGGCTGGCCGCCAGCACGCGGTGCTTGCCGCTGTCGTGCTGGCGCGAGTCGGACGACAGATTGCTCACCAGCGCCGCCAGCGCGCCGATCGACAACGTCACGTCCAGCCCCAGGTCGTCGACCTCGTCTAAGACCTTGTCGGCCAGCCGGTGCAGCCAGTCGGACTTGCCGCCGCCGTCCGGCGCGTCGTCGTCGTCGTGATCGTGGGCGATGGCGCGGATTTGCTTGAGCCACAGCTCGATCCAGCCGACCATCGCCACCGCCATCTGCCACAGCGAGACGTCCTCGCCACCCTCGCCCGGCTCGCCCGGCAGCGACGGAAAGACGATCGGCCAGTTGCGCCGCTGCCCGTCCACGTCTTCCGACAGCGCCACGTAGTCGTGCTGCTTGAAGGCGTCCTGCCAAGTCGCCAGCGGCGCGCCGGCCGGTCGCCCCAGGCCGGCGTAGGCCGCCTTGATCATGGCGAAGGCGTTGGCGTAGAAGCCGAACCAGATGTGCAGGCCGTGCTCCTCGATGCGCTGGCCGAGCGCCGCGTTGCGCCCGCTGGCGCCCTTGCCGCCTAGGCGCCAGCCAAGCTGGTAGACGGTGATCGCGTAGTTGTTTTCCCAGCCCGGCTGGTCGGTCAGGTAATACGCCGCCGTCATCGAGCCGACGCCGCCGCCCAGGATGGCGATTTTTTCCGACGCCACCACCGAATTGTCGACCAGCTCCTCGCCCGGCATCGCCGTGAAGTCGAAGTTGACGTTGAACGGCAGGATCGCCGCCTGCGGCCCCAGTTGCAGGCCCAGCGTCTGCGCCAGCGGAAAGCTGTCGAAGGCGTGCAGCGTGCATTCGTATTCGTAGCCCAGCAGGCGGGCGCTGTGCAGGCGCTCGATTTCGGCCGGGGCCGCCACCAGCGCCTGGTACACCGCTTTGATGCCGGCGCTGTCGGGGAATTGCTTGAGGAAGATCTGGTCGATGCGCGGATTGCGCAGCAGCGACAGGATGTCGGCCCAGCCGGCCGCGTCCATGTTGAAGAAGTCGGGCATCGACAGGAACAGCTTGAACGCTTCCTCGATCAGGTCGGCGAAACTGTCGACCGCCTTGTGCGGCCCGGTTTTGACGGTGGCGTTCACCTCCAGCAGCGGGTGCATGGCGATTTTGGTTTCCGGCGCGAACGGCTGGAAGCCCTTGGCGGCCACGGCGCAGCGCAGCGGCTCGGTGCCGGCCGCCGGAATGGCGTACTCGCACAGGTATTTCGGGTAGCCGAACAGCTCGCGCCCGTTGATTAGCGCCATCGCGTCGTCGACGAAGATGTGGCAGGGATACCAGTAGACGTGGGCCAGCTTGCCGGCCTCGTCCATCGACCCGACCATGATCCAGGTGACGATGTCGACCTCGCTGATCCAGCCTTTGGCCTGGTCGACCGGGTTGGCCGAGTCGGCGTGGTTGACGCGGGTGAAGGTCAACATCACGTACGGCGACAGCGCCTTCAGGGTCATGCGCCCGGCCGCCACCTGGTTGAGCGTGGTGTCGACGGTGCTTTGCAGCTTGGCCAGGTCGCCCTTGACGAAAAAGCCGTACATTTCCGATTGCTTCAATTGCAGCGGCGAATGCATCATCACCGAACCACCCTGATATATGTACGAAGGTCTTACCGTCATTGCCGCTCCCGGGTCTGTTGATGCTTCACAATCTTATAAGTGTATTTCATAAGCAACACTTTAAGATGGAAAGTAGCGAAAAATACCCGGGCCGGGGCCGGGTTGTGCAGTTCGGGTCAGCCGGAATGGCGTAACCCGACAACGTTGGCCGGGAGCGGCGCGTCACGCGTCGGCCAACATTGTCGGATGACGCTACGCCAATCCAACCGACGGTCGCCGCCGCGGGCCGGTTTTCGGCGCTTCCGGCGCGCCAAGCCGGCGTCAGGTGTAGGATAAGGGCGAGGCGCCGTCCCGTTTGCCGGCGCCACCGCATTCGACGGACGCGCACATGATTACCACCGACTACGTTTCGACCTTCTCCGGCAACCGCTTCTACCCGCTCGAACCACGCATCGACCGCGTCGCCATCGAGGACATCGCCCACGGGCTGGCTTACCAGTGCCGCTTCAACGGCCAGACGCGGGAATTCTATTCGGTCGCCCAGCACAGCCTGGTAGTGGCGCAACTGGTGCCGCCGCCGTTGCGCATGGCCGCGCTGTTGCACGACGCCGCCGAGGCCTACCTGGGCGACATGGTCAAGCCGCTCAAGGTCTTGCTGCCCGCCTTCGCGCTCCTGGAGGAGCGCGTGACCGGGATCATCGCGGCCACTTTCGCAATCGATTTTTCCGATTACGCGCCGATCAAGCGCGCCGACCTGATCGCGCTGGCCACCGAAAAACGCGATCTGATGCCGCACTCGGTGGAGCGCTGGGCCTATCTGGACGACATTGCCGCGCTGCCGGACGTCATCGTACCGATGACCCCTGGCCAAGCCAAGCACAGCTTCTTGGAAGCCTTCGCGCAGCTGTCCGCGCTGCGCCGCTGAGGCCGCCGGCGCCACCATCGGCCGGCTTCGCCCACATTCTCATCAGGCAACCCTAACTGCCTGCGCCACAAGGGGGTTTTTATAGATATCCACAGCAACTGTGGATAAAGTTGTTGATAAAGCCCCCTTGACAAGCCGCAACGCCAGTATTGGTGCGGGTCTCAACACATTGCCCATTCCACAGGCAGTATTTTTATGAATAAAATCAATGACTTACAAAGCCTGTCCGGAGGCCGGGAGCGGCGTTCTTAAAATTTCTCAAAAATATTTTCTGTGCATAAGTCGCATGGCGGGGGGCGGCGGCGGAATGCTTTGACAAAAGTTGCGCACTGGAATAGTGTCGTTCATGCGTCGCAAGCAGATCTTGCAGGGTGGCGCGATAATAGGGGAACGGTTCCCTATCCTGAATGTGGCGGAAAACGCATGGATGCGAAAATTACTAGTGAAGAGTCCGATACCGATTGGTTGCTGGAGGAGGACCTGCCGGAGACGGATAACCAGGGCGACGCGGCCAACGCGCCGCCCCCTTGGCGTGTGTTGATCGTCGACGACGACGTCGATGTCCACGTCGTAACGAAGTTTTCATTAAGTAACAGCTCCTTCCTCGGGCGGCGCCTGAGCTTTCTGCACGCCTATAGCGGCGCGGAGGCGCTGACGCTGCTGCGCAACACGCCCGACATCGCCGTGGTGCTGCTCGACGTCATCATGGAAAGCAACGACGCCGGCCTGCAGGTGGCGCGCCGCATCCGCGACGAGCTGGGCAACAAACTGGTACGCATCGTCCTGCGCACCGGCCAGCCGGGCCAGGCGCTAGAACACAGCATCATCCTCGACTACGACATCAACGACTTCTGGTGCAAGACCGACCTGACGACGCGCAAACTGTTTACCACCGTGATCTCGTCGCTGCGCACCTACGCCAGCCTGGCCAAGGCCGAGCAGCGCGCCGGCGCGCTGGGCGCGGCGCTGGACAAGGCGCGCCAGCTGGAAACGGCGCTGGATCAGTATGCGCTGCTACTGACGCTGGACCCGAACGGCAACATCGCCGCCGCCAACGCGGCCCTGTGCGCCCTGCTGGGTTACCAGCCCGAGCAATTGCTGGGGCAGCCCTTGAGCGCACTCTGCCCTCCCGGCGGTGCCGGGGAGCACTGCGCACTGGCGCTGCAATCGGTCGCCCAGGGGCAGGCATGGGCAGGCGACTTGGCGGCCCGCGCCGCCGACGGCGCCATGCTGCCTTTGCGCGCGCTGATCGTGCCCATCAACAAAGACGGCAAGGACAACAAGGCCCGCCACCACCTGATGATATTGAGCCCGGCAACGCCCGGATAAGTCGCCACGTGGCGGCGCCTGAAAGCTGTTATTTTCCGGCGCCAGCGCCTACCAAACAAATACCACTGGACATGCGTCCAGTAGAAAAATGCGCGCCGCCGCCGCGCGTAAACCACCCCGTAACGCCGCCCCGTCCACGCCGCCATCGCTAAGTGGCGGATTGTTAAGACCTTTTTCAGATATCCACATTGGCTGTGGATATCTTTGTGGATAAGTCCCTCTTGACACCCCCAAGAGCGAGTGTTTATGCGGGTTTCAACAAACTGCTCATTCAAACAGCAAAAATAAAAGCCATAAAAATCAAGAGCTTAAAAATCTAACGTTTGAGCCAGGAAAATAATTTACGCTATTTCTTGTCGATATTTTTTGTGCATAACTCGGTGCAAGATGGCAAATATAACAACACCCAGAAAGCGTCCGTGGAGCGGCGCCGGCGGGGTGCCTGGCAGGCGGGCGCGGGCGGCCCGCTCAGTGGCAGGTTTTGCGGCGCTGCTCTGGATGCAGCAGCACGCGCTCGATCACATTGGCGTCGACGTTGTGCGACTTCATGTATTCGATCGCGCAAACGGTATTAAAACTCGCTTGCACCGCAATGCCCTGGTTGACGACGTTGTGGGCCTCCTGGTCAACGCGTTGTTGATACAGTTCCGTTATCATCGGGGAACGAAGAGCTTGCAGCAGTCGCGGCGCGTTCATCACTATCCTTCAAATGACCTTGAAATCATGGTTGATCGGACGTGAACCGGGAGTTCACAGCAAGCAGTATTGGCGAATAAAACGCAAAGTCAATGTCTGCTTTCCATCGCGGCGACATATATGCATCCTCGCGCCGCATCCGGCGCCGGCGAAGCGTTTTGCGCTATATCAAACCCGGCGCGCGGCGCCGGCCTAGCATGGAGGTTGGCGCCCCAGGGCGGCTTCACCGGAGAGACCCAATGCACACCCCAGCAGACAACTCACCCGCCATCCATCCCGACCAAGCTGTCAACCCCGGCGACGAAGCGGCGCCCGGCACGCCCGGCAGCGGCGAGGACACTTGCAGGCATTGCCGGGGCCGCGGCGTGATGGAGAACGGCAGCCAGTGTCCGATGTGCGGCGGCACCGGCCTGGTCATCGAGGGCATAGGCGGCGGCTAGCGCGCGCCGCCGCGCTACTTGCTCATAGACAAGCCGGCTCGGCCGGGGCGATAATGACGGGATGACACCCGACACTGCGCCAGTGCGCCCCCAGCCGACCTCCTTGACCGACCTGTTCGTGTCGTTCACGCTGCTGGCGTTGCAGGGTTTCGGTGGCGTGCTGGCGGTGGTGCAGCGCGAACTGGTCGAGCGCAAGCGCTGGCTGACGCAAGAGGAATTCGTCGAGGAATGGGCGGTCGCGCAAATCATGCCGGGGCCGAACGTCGTTAACTTGTCGCTGATGATAGGCGGGCGCTATTTCGGCTTGCCGGGGGCCTTGTGCGCGCTGGCCGGTATGCTGGCGGTGCCGCTGGTGATCGTGCTGCTGCTGGCCCTGCTGTACACGCGGTACGCCCAGGTTCCCGGCATCGGCGGCGCCCTGCGCGGCATGGCAGCGGTCTCGGCCGGCCTGATCGCCGCGACCGGCCTGAAACTGGCGGCGGCGCTGAAAAAGCACCCGCTGCCGCTGCGCCTGACCGTGCCCATGTGCCTGCTTGGCGTGTTGATGGTGGCCGTGCTGCACTGGCCGCTGCTGTACATCCTGCTCGGCCTTGGCGGCGTGGGCTGCGCGCTGACCTACCGCCGGATCGCCGCGTGAACGCGCCGCTGCAGCTGGCGCTGGGCTGGGCCGACTGGCTTAACCTGTTCGCCCACTATCTGCTGCTGTCGCTGATGTCGATCGGCGGCGCCATTTCCACCACGGCCGAAATGCACCGTTTTCTGGTCGAGCAGCACCACTGGCTGACGCAGGCGCAGTTCAACGAATCGATCGCCATCGCCCAGGCGGCGCCGGGGCCGAACGTGTTGTTCGTCGCGCTGATGGGCTGGAACGTCGGCCTCAACGCCGGCAGCTATCCGGCCGCCTTCCTCGGCGTGGCCGTGACGATGATCGGCATCATGCTGCCGAGCACCACGATCACCTACCTGGCCGCGCAATGGGGCCACCGCAACCGCGACTTGCTGGCGGTGCGCGCCTTCAAACAGGGCATGGCGCCGACCGTGATCGCGCTGCTGATCTCCACCGGCATCATCCTGGGCGGCGCCAACCACGACTGGCGCAGCGACTGGCCGCTGTGGACCCTGTCGGTTGCCAGTGGCCTGCTGATCTGGCGCACCAAATTCCATTTGCTGTGGCTGCTCGCCGGCGGCGCCGCGCTGGGCTGGTTCGGCCTGGTCTGACACGGCGCGCGCCCCCGCGGTTTTTTACCCCCGTTCCTGCCGGGGCGCAAACTGTCGTGCGGCGACCTTGCCGGAAGTGTCGTACAATTGCACGGCATTAAAAGACTACCCGACACCGCACCCGCAGGGACCTCAATGAAATTATATGACTTCATCGGCGAGCACATGGAGGCCATTCTCGCGGAATGGGAAGCCTTCGCACGCACGCTGGACCCGGCGACCAACCACATGTCGGCGGTGGCGCTGCGCGACCATGCGCGGCAGATCCTGCAAACCATCGCACTCGACATCAACACGACGCAAAATTCCGCACAGCAATTCGAGAAATCCCAGGGAATGGCCGACGACGACGCCGACAGCGACGAACACAGCGCGGCCTCGATCCATGGCGCGTTGCGCCAGGCCAGCCATTTCTCGCTGTTGCAGCTGAGTGCGGAATTTCGCGCGCTGCGCGCCACCGTGCTGCGGCTGTGGCTGCCGCAAGTGCGGACGATGTCGGCCGGCAGGGTTGACGAAATGGTGCGCTTCAACGAGGCCATCGACCAGGCCCTGGCCGAATCCATCGTTACCTACTCGGCCCGCGCCGAGCAGACCCGCGACCTGTTCCTGGCTGTCCTCGGCCACGATTTGCGCGCGCCCTTGTCGACCATGTCGCTGGCCGGCCAGCTGTTGCTGCGTCCGGACACGCCGCCCGAGAAGGTGTTACAGATCGCCGCCCGCGTCAAACGCAGCGCCCATTTGATGGTCAGCATGGTCGACGACCTGCTCGGCTACACCCGCACCCAGCTCGGCAGCGGTATGCCGATGGTGCTGCTGCACGCCGACCTCGGCAACATCTGCCAGTCCGCCATCGAAGACGCCAAGGCGGTGCACCCGGCCTGCGAGTTCGAGCTGAGCGCGGCGGGCAGGCTGGGCGGCGCTTTCGACAGCGTGCGCCTGCACCAATTATGCACCAACCTGTTCGTCAACGCCGCCCAATATGGCGCCAAGGGGCGCCCGGTGCTGGTCGACGTGCGCGGCGAGGGTGAGCAGGTGGTGCTGCGGGTCACCAATTTCGGCGCCGTCATCGCGCAGGCATCGTTGCAGGCGATCTTCCAGCCACTGATCCAGCTCGAGGCCGACGAGGAACAGGACGCGCGCCCGCGCACCAGCCTCGGGCTGGGCCTGTTCGTCGCGCGCGAAATCGCGCTGGCGCACGGCGGCGGCATCGCCGCCACCTCGAGCGAGGCCGAGGGCACCGTTTTCACCGTGCGCCTGCCGCGCGGCGCGGCGCCGGCGTAGACTCGGCCGACCCCGGCGCTAGGCGCGGCGGCGGTTGCCGTCGACGCGCTCGCGCTCGATCAAGGGCGGATTCGACTCGCCGCTGAAAAACTGCCGGTTGTTGCGGCCCCTCGCCTTGGCCCGGTACATCGCCGCGTCGGCGTTCCTGAGCAGGGTATCGGCGTCGTGGCCGTCGTCCGGGTACACGCTGATACCGATGCTGGCGCTGACGTACAGTCCGTGCCGAGCCACCGCGTGCGGCGCCGCCATCGCCGCCAGCACCTTGTCGGCACTGACGGCGGCGTCGGTGGCGCAGCCGATGTCGGGCATCACTACCACGAACTCGTCGCCGCCCTGGCGGCTGACCGTGTCGGCGCCGCGCACACTGGCGCGCAGGCGCCGCGCCACCGATTGCAGCAGCAGGTCGCCGGTGGCGTGGCCGAGCGAGTCGTTGACGTGTTTGAAATTGTCCAGGTCCACATACAACACGGCGAAGCCGCCGCCGCGGCGCTGCGCCTGCTCGACGGCCTGGCCGATGCGGTCGTTCAGCAAGACCCGGTTCGGCAAGTCGGTCAGGAAATCGTGCTGCGCCAGGTGCGCCATCTTGACGCCGATCGCGCGCGTCGCGCTGATGTCGCGAAACACCATCACGGCGCCGACCAGGCGTTCGCCGGCGTCGTGGATCGGCGTGGCCGAATCGGCGATGGCCGCCTCGCTGCCGTCGCGGCGCAGCAGCAGCGCGCCCGGCGCCAGCACGGTCGGCGCGTCGCCGCCCAGCGCCAGTTCCAACGGATGCGGCAGCGGCATGCGCATCGCGCCGCACACCAGCGGCATCACCTCGCCGACCTGCAGCCCGCGCGCCTGGGCCAGCGACCAGCCGGTGACGGCCTCGGCCGCAGGGTTCAGGTAGTCGACCCGCCCCTCGAGGTCCACGCCGACGACGGCGTCGCCCATCGAATTGAGGGTGTTCTCGGCGCGCGCCAGCCGCGACGCCAGCGCGACGCGCTCGACGACGTGGCGCAGCGACTGCGGCAGCAGCGCGCTGCGGAAGTGGGCTTTGGAAAAGTGCCCGTGCGCGCCGCGGCGCATCGCCTGGTCGGCCAGCGCCTGGTCCTCGCCCAGCGTCAGGATAGGCGTGTCCGGCGCGGCCGCGGCCAGCGCCTCGACGCCGGCCTTGCCGGCGCCGTCGGGCAGCGCCAAGTCGGCCAGGATGGCGTCGAAGCGGCCGCCGCGCAGGCAATCGAGGGCCTCGCCCAAGCCGCGCGCCCAGGCCGCGTCGAACCCGCCGTGGCGGTCGCCGCGCAGCACGTCCTTCAGGGCGCCGGCGCTGGCCGGGTCGGCGGTAACGATCAATACTCGGCTCATTGCATACTTTCTGGTGGCGCCAACGCTAACGAAACCCCCAGCGGCCGGCGAAAAAACGATGGGCAACCGGACCAGGCCGGTCGGCCATGATGGAAACGATATTGTTGACATGAATTTTCTAACGCAGCTAGAGTAGACAGCATTTGCCGCTGGCGGACTGTGCGCTAGCACACCCAGGTCCGGCCAGCGCGCACCCGGTTAAAAATATTTGTACGAAGGTCTTATTTCACATAGGCTACAATGGCGCAAAGGACAGGGTGACGACACCCTGACGTTACGCAAACGGAATTCGCCCTTGCACGTTGCATATATTTTATTGGCCATGCATGGATAAACACCACGACAATCGGCAGCAGTTGAGTCTTGACGCGCCCCCGCAGTTTCAGGGTCGGCGGTCGGGCCGCCCGTCCGCGCTCAAAGCGCCCATCTGACGGCGCCGCCAATGTCCAACCACGACCTCCCAGTTGACGCCGCGACGGCGCCATCCCCGGCCGGCGGCACGCCTGCCGAGTGGCAGGCGCTGCGGCGCGAGGTGGCGCAGTTGCGCGAGGCCAACCAGAACCTGACGCTGGCCGCGCTCAGCGCCCAGACCCTGCGCGACGAGGCCGAGGCGAGCAGCCAGCGGCAAAACGAATTCCTGTCGACGCTGGCGCACGAGCTGCGCAACCCGCTGGCGCCGATCAGCATGGCCGCCATCCTGCTCGGCCGCGTCGCCGACGCGCCGCCGCAGGTGGCGAGCCTGCAGGACACCATCAGCCGCCAGGTGGAACATATGTCGCGCCTGCTCGACGAGCTGCTCGACGTGGCCCGCATCCGCGACGGCAAGGCCACGCTGCCGCTGTCGCGCACCCCGGACGCGGCGTCGCCGGCACCCAAACGCCAAGTGGCGGCGGCCGGCTACCGCATCCTGCTGGTCGAGGACAACGCCGACGCCAGCGCCACCCTGAGGGACTTCCTCCAACTCGAGGGCCATACCGTCAGCACCGCCTACGACGGCACCAACGGCCTGGCGATGGCGCGCGGGCGCGATTACGACGTGCTGATCTGCGACATCGGCCTGCCCGGCATGAACGGTTTCGACCTGATCCGCGAACTGCGCGCCTCCACCGACACCCACATCCCGTTCGCCATCGCCCTGTCCGGCTATGGCCAGCCGCAAGACCGCGCGCGCGCCATCATGGCCGGCTTCGGCCACTACTTCGTCAAGCCGGTCGACGTCGACGCGCTGTTGGCGTTGATCGCCTCGAGCGCCGTCTCGAAGCTGGTGGCGCCGCCCGCCTGAGCGGAGGGCGGCGCCCGGCTACACCGCCAAATGCCGCCTGACGTCCTCGCCGTCCATCAGCTCCGGCGCGCCGCCGGCGACCACCTCGCCGCGCGACAGCACGACGAACTTGTCGGCCAGCGCGCGGGCGAAATCGAAATACTGCTCGCACAACAGCACGGCGATGTCGCCGCGCTGGCGCAGCAGCCGGATCACCCGCTCGATGTCCTTGATGATGGACGGCTGGATGCCCTCGGTCGGCTCGTCGAGAATGATCAGCCGCGGCCGCGCCAGCAGCGCGCGGGCGATCGCCAGTTGCTGCTGCTGGCCGCCGGACAGGTCGCCGCCGCGCCGCCGCAACATCTCCTTCAACACCGGAAACAGCTCGTACACCTCGCCGTCGATGCGGGCAGCGTTGCGGCCGGAACGCGTCGCCATGCCCATCAGCAAATTCTCCTCGACCGTCAGGCGGGCGAAGATCTCGCGCCCCTGCGGCACGTAGGCGATGCCCAGCCTGGCCCGTTCGTGCGGCGCCAGCCGGGTGATGTCGCGGCCGTTGAAGACGACCCTGCCCTGCGCCACCGGCAGCACGCCCATCAGGCATTTCAGCAAGGTGGTCTTGCCGACGCCGTTACGGCCCAGCAAGGTCAGGCACTCGCCCTTGTCGAGCGACAGCGACACGCCGCGCAAGGTGTGCGAGGAACCGTAATACTGGCTTAATTGTTCCACTTGTAGCATCTTAGCGCCCCAGATACACTTCAATGACCCGCTCGTCGGCCTGGACCTGGTCCATGCGCCCCTGCGCCAGCACCGCGCCCTCGTGCAACACGCTCACGACGCCCTGCTGCGCGATCTCGGCGACGAAGCCCATGTCGTGCTCGACAACCATGATCGAATGCTTGCCGCGCAACTCGTTGAGCAGCTCGGCGGTGCGCGCCGTCTCGGCGTCGGACATGCCGGCCACCGGCTCGTCGAGCAGGATCAGCTGCGGCTCCTGCATCAGCAGCATGCCGATCTCCAGCCACTGCTTCTGGCCGTGCGACAACAAACCGGCCGGCCGGTGTTCCTGGCCGCGCAGGCGGATCAGCGCCAGGATCTCGTCGATCTTGCCCTTTTGCTCGGACGACAGCCGCGCAAACAGGGTCGGGCGCACCCGCTTGTCCATCTTCATCGCCAGTTCCAGGTTTTCGAACACGCTGTGCTGCTCGAACACCGTCGGGCGCTGGAACTTGCGGCCGACGCCGGCGCGGGCGATGTCGTATTCGGTCATGCGCGACAAGTCCATGGTCTGGCCGAACCAGGCGGTGCCGGAACTGGGCCGCGTCTTGCCGGTAATCACGTCCATCATCGTGGTCTTGCCGGCGCCGTTGGGGCCGATAATGCAACGCAACTCGCCCACCGAGATATCCAGGCTGAGCTTGTTGAGCGCCTTGAAGCCGTCGAAGGACACGGTGATATCCTCCAGATACAGGATCGCGCCGTGGCGGGTGTCGACGCCCTCGCCCTTTACGCGGCCGTAGGAAACGCCCTGCCCGCCGCTCTCTCCGCGCATTGGCGCCGCGACTGCGTTCATACCGTCTCCCCTTCCACGGCGCCGCCGCCACGCTTGAATGTAATTTTTTGCAACAAGCCGACGATGCCCTTCTGCATAAACAGCGTCACCAGGATGAAGAGCAGTCCCAGCGCGAACAACCACAAGTCCGGCAGCGCCGCCGTGAACCAGCTTTTCAAACCGTTTACCGCGAAAGCGCCGACGACAGGCCCGACCAGCGTGCCGCGCCCGCCGACGGCGGCCCAGATCACCATCTCAATCGAATTTCCCGGCGACATCTCGGACGGGTTGATGATGCCCACCTGCGGCACGTACAGCGCGCCGGCGACGCCGCACAGCACCGCCGACAGGGTCCAGACGAACAGCTTGAACCACAGCGGGTTGTAGCCGATGAACATCAGGCGCGACTCCGCGTCGCGCACCGCCTGCAGCACCCGGCCCAGCTTGGACTTGACGATGGCGCGGCACAACACCAGCGCGCCAAGCAGGAAGGCCAGCGTCAGCAAATACAGCACGGCCTTGGTGGCCGGCGCCGTGACGCTGTGGCCGAGAATGCGCTTGAAGTCGGTAAAGCCGTTGTTGCCGCCAAAGCCGGTGTCGTTGCGGAAAAACAGCAGCATGAAAGCGTACGTCATGGCCTGCGTGATGATGGAGAAATACACGCCCTTGATGCGCGAGCGGAACGCGAAATAGCCGAAGACGAAGGCCAGCGCGCCCGGCACCAGCACCACCAGCGCCATGCAGTACCAGAAATTGTCCGTCATGGCCCAATACCAGGGGTAGGCTTTCCAGTCGAGAAAAACCATGAAGTCGGGCAGATGGCTTTGATACACGCCGTCGCGGCCGATCGAGCGCATCAGATACATGCCGTGGGCGTAGGCGCCCAGCGCGAAAAACACGCCGTGGCCGAGCGAGAGGATGCCGGTGTAGCCCCACACCAGGTCGAGCGCCAGCGCCGCCAGCGCGTAACACATGAACTTGCCGACCAGCGCCACGGTGTAGCTCGACACGTGCAGCGCGTGGCCGTCTGGAAAGGCCAGGTTCAGCAGCGGCAGCAAAGCCGCCAGCATGGCGCAGGCGACGATGGCGCACCAGGCCGGGCGGGAAAACAGCGATGACGCCAGGGAGGAATTGCTCATTAGTCGACGCTCCGTCCCTTCATCGCGAACAGCCCTTGCGGACGGCGCTGGATGAAAATGATGATGAATACAAGAATGACGATTTTGGCCATCACGGCGCCGGCCAGCGGTTCGAGGAATTTGTTGACCTCGCCCAGGCCGAGCGCGGCGATGACGGTGCCGGCCAATTGGCCGACGCCGCCCAGCACCACCACCATGAAGGAGTCGACGATATAGCTTTGCCCCAGGTCCGGGCCGACGTTGCCCAGCTGCGACAGCGCCACCCCGCCCAGCCCGGCGATGCCGGAGCCGAGGCCGAAGGTCATCATATCGATCTTGCCGGTGGACACGCCGACGCAAGCGGCCATGCGGCGGTTTTGCGTGACGGCGCGCACGAACAGGCCGAGCCGGGTCTTGTTGAGGATCAGCCAGACCGCGACGACGACGAACAGCGCGAAGAAAATGATGACGATGCGGTTGTACGACAGCACCAGCGAGCCCAGCACGGTGACGCCGCCGGACATCCACGACGGATTGGCGACCTCGACGTTTTGCGCGCCGAACACCGTGCGCACCAGTTGCATCAGCATCAGGCTGATGCCCCAGGTCGCCAACAGCGTTTCGAGAGGGCGGCCGTAGAGCCAGCGGATGACCGTGCGCTCCAGCGCCACGCCGACCGCGCCGGCGACCAGGAAGGCGGCCGGCAGTGCCACGAGCAGATAGGCGTCGACCGCCCCGGGCAGGAATTTGCGGAACAACAATTGGCAGACATAGGTGGTGTAGGCGCCTATCATCAGCAATTCGCCGTGCGCCATGTTGATAATGCCCATCAGGCCGAAGGTGATGGCCAGCCCCAGCGCCGCCAGCAGCAGCACGCTGCCGAGCGAAATACCATAGAACAGGTTGCCGATGAATTCGGTACGCCGGACCCGGCCGCGGATCTCGCCGAGCGTGGCGACGACGGCGATGCGCACCGCCTCGTCCGGCTCGACGTTGCCGCCGTCGGGATTTTTTTCCAGCATTCTTTGCAACTGCGGCAAAAGCTTGGCGTCGCTGCTGTCGGCCAGGGCGCGCACGGCGGCTTGGCGCAGCGCCGGCTCGGGCGCCTGCAAATTGGCGCTGGCGATCAGTAGTTGCAGGATGGTCTTGATGGTGGCGTCGGATTCTTTCTCCAGCGCCTTCTGGACCAGCGGCACCTGGACCGGCTCTAACGTCTTTTGCAACTCCAGCGCCGCGGCCAGGCGCAGCGCGGGCTCCGGCGCGAACAGTTTCAATCCCGACAGCGCGCCCTCGACGGCGCCGCGCAAACGGTTGTTGACGACGATGCCGTCTGCGCCCTCCGGCAACGGAGCGCTGACGCCGGTGGCGGGATCGAAGGCCCGCCCGCCGTCGACGATCACGACCTTGCCGTCGGGCACGGCGTACAAGGCGTCATTCTTCAGTGCCAGCAAGACCCTGGCGGCGTCCTCGTTGGCCAGCGCGGCGATGCGCGCCACCGCGGCGATGCGGGCGTCGGCATCGTCGCCGGCCAGCGGCGCCAGCACGGCCGCGTCGATGGCGGCCTGCGCCGCGAGCGCGTGCAGGCACAGGCAGCCGAGCAACAGCAGTTTTTTTATCGACATCATTCGTTTCGTTTGTTGTGAAGGTGGAAGGCCGAAAACCGGGCCAGGCAGATTTGTAGGTCGGGTTAGCGCACAGCGCGTAACCCGACTGGCGTCGGCAGCGGCTCGGCGTCGGATGACGCGTTCCGCTAATCCGACCTACGACACGCAAGGTTCCCGGCGCCCTAGCGGCGCGACATCACAACTTCTGCTTGGCCTCGTTACCCGCGATAAACGGGCTCCACGGCTGCGCGCGGATCGGCGCCTTGGTTTTCCATACCACGTTGAACTGGCCATCACCCTTGATTTCGCCGATCATCACCGGCTTGTGCAAATGATGATTGGTCGGGTCCATGGTCAGGGTGAAACCGGACGGCGCCTTGAAGGTCTGCCCGCCCATCGCCGCGATCACCTTGTCGGTATCGGTCGACTTGGCCTTTTCCACGGCCTGCTTCCACATATGTATACCGACATAGGTCGCCTCCATCGGATCGTTGGTCACCGCCGACGCCGCGTTGGGCAACTTCTTGGCGAGCGCGTACGCCTTCCATTGCTTGATGAACGCGCTGTTGACCGGATTCTTGACGGACTCAAAATAGTTCCACGCCGCCAGATGGCCCAGCAAAGGCTTGGTGTCGACGCCGCGCAACTCCTCCTCGCCCACCGAGAACGCCACCACCGGCACGTCGGTCGCCTTCAGGCCGGCGTTGCCCAATTCCTTATAAAAAGGCACATTGGAATCGCCGTTGATCGTCGAGATTACCGCGGTTTTGCCGCCGGCCGAAAACTTCTTGATATTGGCGACGATGGTTTGATAGTCGGCATGCCCGAACGGGGTATACACCTCGTCGATGTCCGAGTCCTTGACGCCCTTGCTTTTCAGGAAGGCGCGCAGGATCTTGTTGGTGGTGCGCGGATAGACGTAATCGGTGCCGAGCAGCACGAAACGCTTGGCGCCGCCGCCGTCCTTGCTCATCAGATATTCGACCGCCGGAATCGCCTGCTGGTTCGGCGCGGCGCCGGTGTAGAACACATTCTTTTCCAATTCCTCGCCCTCGTATTGCACCGGATAGAACAACAGGCTGTTGAGTTCCTTGAACACCGGCAAGGCGGATTTGCGCGACACCGACGTCCAGCAGCCGAAGACGACGGCAACCTTGTCCTGCGACACCAGTTGGCGCGCCTTCTCGGCGAACAGCGGCCAGTTTGACGCCGGGTCCACGATGACCGCTTCCAGTTTCTTGCCCATCACGCCGCCGCTGGCGTTGATCTCGTCGATCGTCATCAAGGCGACATCCTTCAGCGAGGTCTCGGAAATGGCCATCGTGCCCGACAGCGAATGCAAAATGCCGATCTTGATGGTGTCGCCGGCAATCGCCGCGTGCATAAAGGACGAAGTCGTTAGAGCCAAAGCGGCCGCCGCGCTCGCTTTCAGAAGAATACGTCGTGACATGGTTGCTCCTGGGTGGTTGAAATCGAAAAGTTTGTAAAAAGGACCGACACAGCATCTATAGCAGGATGCGTGCCACCTTTTTCAGTGCGTTTTTTCGATTCCAGGGCCAGGCGGGCTATCGTTTCTGGTGCGGGCGCGCCGCAGCTTGGTGAGCTTTGCGCGGTGCCCGCGAAGGACGTATTAAAACGGTGCGCCCCACGAGCGGGGACACCTAGGTCGGATTAGCCCATCGGGCGTAATCCGACAATGTTGGCCGACGCAAGACGCGCTGCTCGAGGCCAACATTAAAGGCATTCAACTCAAGAGCGGATTTTGCGCCAAGCCTTGCGCCCGAGCGGGAACAGCAGCAGGAAGGCCAGAATCCACGGCAACATATACGCCAGTCCGGTGATCGCGCCGGCCATGCCGCTCGATAGGTTGCCGGAAAAATCGCCCAGCGCGTGGCGCACCGGCGTCCAGAACGAGCGGTTCATGCGCGTGCCGATCGACACCTTCAACACGTCCTTGTTGACCCGCTCCATCAGGCGCGCGTTGTCGCCGCTGGCCTGTTCCAGCTCGGACTGGATGGTGGCCAGTTCGCGCGACACCTTGATCAGCGCGTCGACGTCGCGTTCGGCGCGGCGCTCCAGTTCCTGCAACTTCTTCTGGTATTGCTTGAGCATGTCGAGCCGCTTGTTGCTGTCGACGATAGGACCGGCCAAGTCTTCCACCTCGGTGGACTGGCTGACCAGTTCGCCGCCGGCCGACGCCTGGGCGAGCAGGCGGCGCACGCCGGCCGGGGCGGCGCGAAAGCTGACGCGCGCACTGACGTCGCGGCCACTGCTGAGTTCGGAATCGAGCAGCACGCAGCCGTCGGCGGGCTCCGCTTTACAGGTTGCGACCAACTTATCATACAAGGGCCGCACGCCGTCCTCGGCCGTATCGACCGAGGCGGAATGGGCGTACGCCAGGTAGGCGCTGCCCTTGCCCTTGTCGCCCACGCTGACCGCCGCGCCGCCCGGACCGCCCGCGTCCCTTTTCGCGCCGCAGCCCGCCAGCAGCAGCGTGCCTATCAAAACCGGAAAAATCACTTTCATTTCTTTGTTCTCATAAGAAGACACAGGCCACGTATTTCGAGAACGCGCTCGAAATCGTGGCCTGGTGGATGTGGAGTTGTTGCTTGAATTATTTAGCGGGGAATATTGTTTTTATGAACATATGCATATTAACCCATTTAGCAACAATAACAGCAGTCAAGCTTGCCTGTCTTACAACACCGGTTGCAGCAGCGGATAGGGGTTTTGCGGCGCGCCCTTCCACCACTCTTTGGCCGGCTCCAATTCAAAGACGGCGAAATGCAGATGGGGCGCGGCGGGATCGGCGTTGCCGGTGGTGCCGACGTAGCCAAGCAGCTCGCCGCGCTTCAAGACCTTGCCCTCGACGACGCCGGGCGCGTAGCGGTCCAGGTGGGCGTAGTAATAGGCGAACTTTTCGCTGGCGTCGAACTGGTACAAGGTCACTCCGCCCGGCTTGCTGATAAACAGCTTGGCCACCTTGCCGTCCGCCGCCGCCAGCACCTTGGCGCCCTTTGGGGCCATGATGTCGAGCGCTTCATGGCGGCGTTCGCCGGGGCGCGGCTGGTTAAAGGTATCGCTCAGTTGGGCAAACGTGACGCCCTCCACCGGCATCTGCAAGACGGCGGCGGAAGCGGTGCTGGCCGTTGTGGAGGCGGCGGGCAGCGCCGACGGGTCGGCAATCTGCGGCACGGCGCCGACCTGCGGCGCCGCCGCCGGGGTGGCCAGCGGCTGCTGCGCCGTCGTCGCCAGCGGCGGCTGCACCGCGACGGCCAACGGCGCCGGCGCGACCGGCGGCGCGGCCGAGTGCGGCTTTAAGGCAAGGAAGAAAAACATGGCGCCGGCCCCCAGCGCGAGCGCCAGCAAGATAAAGATCCCTTTTCGCATCATATTCTCCTGGTTATTCCTGCAACAACACTTGCGCGCCGGCCGACACCGCCTTGGCCACGGCCGTCACGTCCCAGTTCGTCAAACGGATGCAACCGTGCGACTGGGTCTTGCCTATCGTCGACGGCGACGGCGTGCCGTGGATGCCGTAGTGCGGCTTGGACAAGTCGATCCACGCCACGCCGACCGGATTGTTCGGTCCCGGCGCGATCTTCGCCGCCTTCTCGTCCGCCTTGGCGTCCCAGAACAGTTTCGGGTTGTAATGGAAGACCGGATTCATGAGCACGCTGTCAACCTTCCATTCGCCGACCGGCAAAGGGTCGCGCGAACTGCCGGTGGTGGCCGGATATTGCGCCAGCACCACGCCCTCCGCGTCAAGCAGCGTCAGGGTGCCGTCGGAGCGGTCGACCACGATTTTCTTCGCCTGCGACAGGGGCGCGATGTCGAGCACGTTCGGTACGACGATCTGTTCGCCGGCGCGGCTAAAATCGCGGCCCGGATTGAGCCGTTTCAGCAGCGCCGGGCTGGCGTGGAATTTCTCGGCCAACGCCTCCTCGGCACTGGCGTAGCCGAGCGCGGTCAGTTTCGCCTGCTCCGCCATATTCACCGGCACCGCGGCAAACGGACCGGCAACGTCGCTCTCCTGCAACGTGTAGGGGATCAACACCGCGGCCGCGTCGGCGTTCAGCGCCGTCCACGTGGCGGCGTCCACCGTTCCGCTGACGTTGATGCCCTGCTTTTTCTGGTAGCCGGCGATGGCCAGGCGCAGGTTCGACCCGTATGCGCCGTCCAGTTCGCCGGACGAGAATCGCGCGCGGTCGAGCAGGATTTGCGCGCGCAGCACCGCCGCGCCCTTGGCGTTGGCGCCCACCGTGGGCGCGGCGTCGGCGGCGTTGACCGCCTCGACCGACCAGGCGCCGGCGGCGGGGGCCGCCTGCGCAAATGCCGCGCTGGCGGCGCAGGCGCTAATAACTGCCAGAAGAGTACGCTTTAACATGGTTTCCTTAGCCGCGAAGAGGGGTGTGAGTAGCCAGGATAGTTGCTCGCGGCCACTTGATCTGTACGCTAGCGTACCTTTCAATCGACCACGCCCGAGCGTCGCCGTTGTAGACATGGAACAAGGAAGCCGCATTATTCCAAGCAATCCGGCGGAAACTGGAGAACACTATGACGCGTTGCAACATGCCGGCCCGGCGTGGCTCATGTTTGCTATTTGGCACCGGCCCGGCAACTGGTATCATGCGAACCTTGCAGCTGGCGATCCGTTTTCCCGCCGTCCCGCCGCCCGCCGCCGCGGGCCGGACGGCCGGATGGCCGGGCGCGCGGCGCTGCCGCATTGCATCATCTACCTCGGGTCCGCCTCGCCATGGCCAGGCGCAGGCCCGACTTATTAATCTGAGCTGTTCCTAATTCACGGGCATTGAATGACCAATTCGACCTCACAACCGCAACCGCCGTCGTTCTGGAGCAGAATTCCGCTCGCCTTCGGCGCCTTCTTCAGCACTCTGTCCGACCCGGCCTACGCGGCGCGCGTGCGCGCCCTGTCCGAACCCGCCGTCGCCGCCGCGCCGGTCGCGACCGCGCCGACCCGCGCGCCCGAACCGGCCCAAGCCGCGCCCGCACCGGTACGCCCGCTGAAGGAAGCGAGTCCCGACGCCGCCCTGCAACTGCTGGCCCTGCTGCAACGCGAAGCGCGCCTGATCGACTTCACCCAGGAAAACCTGACGGCCTATTCGGACGCCGACATCGGCGCCGCCGCCCGCGTGGTCCACGAGGGTTGCAGCAAGGTGCTGCGCGAACATTTCACCATCGAGCCGGTGCGCACCGAAGCCGAAGGCAGCCGTATCGTGCTGGAGAACGGCTTCGACGCCGGCGCCGTGCGCCTGACCGGCAACGTGGTCGGCAGCGCGCCCTTCCGCGGCAGCCTCAGCCATCGCGGCTGGCGCGCCGCCAGCGTGCGCCTGCCGAAATTGACCGACAGCCATGACGCCAGCGTGCTGGCGCCGGCGGAGGTGGAATTATGAGCGAGCCGCGTTTCGCCATCGGCATCGACCTTGGCACCACCCACAGCGCGCTGTCGTATGTCGACCTGGGCGCCAGCGACGGCGAAAAATCGGTGCACGGCGTACTGGCCGTGCCGCAACTGACGGCGCCCGGCACGGTGGAGGAATTGCCGCTGCTGCCGTCCTTCCTGTACCTGCCGCACGCCGAGGAAATGGCGCCCGGCGAGCTGGGCCTGCCTTGGCGCGAACAGCAAAGCAACACCGACTACGTGGTCGGCGAAATGGCCCGCAGCCGCGGCGCCACCACGCCGATCCGCCTGGTGTCGAGCGCCAAAAGCTGGTTGTGCCACCCCGGCGTCGACCGCCGCGCCGCGATCCTGCCCAACGACGCCCCGGCCGAGGTGGAACGGGTGTCGCCGATCACCGCCTCGACCCGCTACCTGGAGCACCTGCGCCAGGCCTGGGACGCCGCCCATCCCGAGGCGCCGTTCGCCGAGCAGGAAATCACCGTGACGATTCCGGCCTCGTTCGACCCGGCCGCGCGCGAATTGACGGCCGAGGCCGCCACCACGGCCGGCTACGCCTCGCTGACGCTGCTGGAGGAACCGCAGGCGGCGCTGTACAGCTGGATTCAAAGCAGCGCCGGCAACTGGCGCAAGGAAGTCAAGCCGGGCGACATCATCCTGGTGGTCGACGTCGGCGGCGGCACCAGCGATTTTTCGCTGATCGCCATCCTCGAACGCGACGGCAACCTGGAACCGCACCGGGTCGCGGTGGGCGAGCACATATTGCTCGGCGGCGACAATATGGACTTGGCGCTGGCCCACTTGGTGGCGCGCAAGGTCGCCGCCGCCGGCACCCAGCTCGACCCGTGGCAAATGCGCGCGCTGACCTACGGCTGCCGCAGCGCCAAGGAAACTCTGCTGGCCGACGCCAGCATCGAGTCGCTGCCGATCGTCGTGCCGAGCCGCGGCTCGAAACTGATCGGCGGCTCGATCCGCACCGAACTGACGCGCGCCGAAGTCACCAATTTCATCCTGGAAGGCTTCTTCCCGAAAGTGGAGGCGTCGGCCCGTCCGGCCGTGCGCGCCCGCTCCGGCCTGACCCAGCTCGGCCTGCCGTACGCGCAGGACGCCGCCATCACCCGCCACCTGGCCGCCTTCCTCGGCCGCCAGGTCGAAGCCACCAGTGAACTGCAAGGTTTCAACGGCGCGCTGAAGGCCGACGCCAGCTTCCTGCACCCGACCGCCGTGCTATTCAACGGCGGCGTGTTCAAATCCGATATTTTGGTCGAACGTATCCTCAGTACCGTCAACGACTGGCTTTACCTGGAGGGCGCGGAACCGGCGCGCATGCTCAGCGGCGCCGACCTCGACCTGGCGGTGGCGCGCGGCGCGGCCTATTACAGCTATGTGCGGCGCGGCCACGGCGTGCGCATCCGCGGCGGCACCGCGCGCTCCTACTATGTCGCGGTGGAATCGGCGATGCCGGCCATTCCCGGCATGGAACCGCCGATCCAGGCGCTGTGCGTGGCCCCGTTCGGCATGGAGGAAGGCACCGAGGCGGAATTGCCGACGCAACAATTCGGTCTGGTGGTCGGCGCGCCGGTGCATTTCCGCTTCTTCGGCTCGTCGGTGCGCCGGCATGACCAGATCGGCACCATGCTGGACTTCTGGCAAGCCGACGAATTGCAGGAACTCAACGAAATCCACGCCACCCTGGCCGCCGACGGCCGCCAGGCCGGCGACGTGGTGCAGGTGAAACTGCACGCCAAGGTCACCGATTCGGGCACGCTGGAGTTAATGGCCGTGTCCGACGCCGACGGCCAGCGCTGGAAAGTCGAGTTCGACGTGCGCGGCCAGTCCGGCGGGCAATGAAGCAATACGTCGTCAGTATCGACCTGGGCACGACCAACACGGTCGTTGCCTACTCGACAATAGGCGCCACACCGGGCAAGGACGCGATCCAGCTGTTCGACATCGAACAACTGCTGGCGCCCGGCGAGGTCGGCGCGCGCGCGCTGCTGCCGTCGCTGCGCTACCATCCGGCCGCCGGCGAACTGGCGCCCGGCGAACTACAATTGCCGTGGCCGCGGGCCGACGTGGCCGGCATCGACCAAGTCGTCGTCGGCACGCTGGCGCGGCAACTGGGCGCGCAAGTTCCCGGGCGGCTGGTCGCCAGCGCCAAAAGCTGGTTGTCGCACCCGCACGTCGACCGCCTCGCGTCCATCCTGCCGTGGGGCGCCGAAGGCGAGGTCGCCAAGGTCTCGCCGGTGGCGGCCAGCGCCAGCTACCTGGCCTACGTGCGCGCCGCGTGGAACTGGCGCTTTCCGCAACAGCCCCTTGAAGACCAGCAAGTCGTGCTGACCATTCCGGCCTCCTTCGACGACGGCGCCCGCGCGCTGACGATGGCGGCGGCGCGCCAGGCCGGCCTGCCCGGCGTGCGTTTTCTCGAGGAACCGCAGGCCGCTTTCTATGACTGGCTATACCGCCATCGCGCCGCGCTGAACCAGGAGCTGGCGCAAACGCGCCTGATTCTGGTCTGCGACGTCGGCGGCGGCACCACCGATTTCAGCCTCATCAAGGTGGAAGTGGCCGACGGCGAACCGCGGATCACCCGCATCGGCGTCGGCAACCACCTGATACTGGGCGGCGACAATATGGACCTGGCACTGGCGCACTTGGTCGAGGCTCGCCTGGCCACGGCTGGATCGGGGTCCGAACCGGCCGCGCGGCTGTCGGCGGCGCGCCTGTCGCAGCTGATGGAACGTTGCCGCGCCGCCAAGGAACAACTGCTCGCCGCCGACGCGCCCGAACGCGCCAGCGTGACCCTGCTCGGTGCCGGCGCGCGCCTGATCGGCGGCAGCCGCTCGGTCGAACTGACACGCGACGAAGTCGAACGGCTGGTCGTCGACGGCTTCTTCCCGCTGGTCGGCGCCGACGAAACGGCCAAGCGCGGCCGCGGCGGCATCGTCGAATTCGGCCTGCCCTACGCCAGCGACGCCGCCATTACCCGGCATCTGGCCAGCTTCTTGCGGCAGCACGCGGCGGGGGGGGGGGGGGGAGGGGGGGGGGGGGGGGGGGGGGGGGGGGGTGGGCGGGGGGGGGGGGATGCTCGATGTGTTCCTGCAAA
>NZ_JBJXIB010000039.1:0-42186 GCF_046115965.1 Janthinobacterium sp. CG_23.3
TTTGGCGTAACCCCTATAGGTGTGTGGCTCTTCTCGTTCGGCCTTTGGGTCGCTGTCTCCCCCCCCCCCCCCACTCCCCAACCCCCCCCCCCCCCCCCAGCGCCGCCGGCGCCGCCACCCGGGCCGGCGGCTGGCGCAGCGACGCCGCCAGCCACGGCCAGCAGGCCGCCAGGGCGACGCAGGCCGCCGCCGCGGCGGCGCTGGCGCGGCGCCGCCGCGGGCGCACCGGCGCCTCGACGGCGGGCGCCGCCGCGGCGCCGGGCGCCGGTTGGTCGCGCCACAGCGCGGCGACCCAGTACAGCAGCAGCGAAACGACGCCGAAGAAGATCCAGCCGTAGACCAGGTGGTCGACCCCGGCCGCCAGGCGCATGTCGCTCCAGTGGCCGAGCATCACGATCAGGTAGGCGCGCACGCCGTTGGCCAGGATCGGCAGCAGCAGCGCGACGGCGATGAAGGCCAGGCGCCGGCCCGCGCCGCGGTAGTTCAGGTGGGCGTACAGCGTGCCCAGCACAACCGAGGCGATCACGTAGCGCAGCCCGCTGCACGCCTCGACCACCGACCAGTTGCCGCTGGGGATGCTGAAATTGTTGTTTTCGCGAAACACCGGCACGCCCGTCAGTTGCAGCGCGCCGACGGTGAAGCGGGCCGTGAAGTCGATCAGCGGCGGAATGAAGACTTCGCCGAACGGTACCGCCAGCAGCAGGTAGGCCAGCGGGAAGGCGATGCAGCCGCTGGCGCGGCGTCCGAGCACGGCCAGCACGGTGGCCGGCAGCATCGCCGTGGCCGCGTATTGGCAGACGACGCTGACGTTGGCGAGGTCGGCCAGCAGCCAGGCCGCGCCCAGCAGCGGCAGCAGGGCCAGGCCGGCGGCGCTGGGGCGCTGCGGCGCGGCGGCCAACGCGCCGCGTTGGCGCCAGACCAGCCAGGCGCTGATGGGCAGCACGGCGAAGCCGTGCGCGAAGGTTTGCGAGCGCGACCACAGCAGCAGCATCGACCAGAAGCTGTCGTGGTAGAGCGCGACGATGGCCGGCAGCGCCAGCGCCAGCGTCAACGCGGGCGGGGGCGCCGGCCGGGCCGGGCGGATCGGCGTGACGGCGCCGGCCGGCGCGGCGCGCAAGGCGGCCGGCCCGGCGCTCATGGCAGCGCCCCGGCCGGCGCGCGCGCCGCGGGTTCCAGGCCGAGCAGGGCGCCCAGCCGGCCCAGGCTGGCGTCCCAGTCGTAGTCGCGCAGGATGCGCCGGCGCGCCGCCATGCCGACCGGGTCGGGCGCCTGCGGCGGGCCGGCGCCGGGACGGCCCAGCAGGCGCGCCGCCTGGCTGATGAATTCGGCCTCGTCGCGCGCCAGCTCCAGTTCCTGGCCGGGGGTGGCGTCGATGCCCTCCAGCGCCTGCGGCGAGGCCAGCACGGTTTTTTCCATGGACATCGCCTCGAGCACCTTGTTTTGCACGCCGCGGGCGATGCGCAGCGGCGCCACCGCCAGGCGCGCGTGCGCCAGGTAGGGGCGGATATCGGGCACCGCGCCGGTGACGCTGACGCCGGGCGGGCGCCGACGATGTAGAAGCGCAGGTCGGGATATTGCTGCCGCAGCGAGGGCCAGACCCGCCAGACGAACCATTGCACCGCCTCGGCGTTGGGCCAGTAGTCCATCGCGCCGGTAAACACCAGCGCGGCGGCGCCGGCGGGGTAGGGGTTGGGGTAGGCCCGCAGCGGCGAGAAGTAGCCGGCGTCGACGCCGTTGCGGACCGCGCTGACGCGTTCGGCGGCCTGCGGCGCGCGGCGCCGGAACAGCGCCGCCTCGGCCTCGGAGACGAAGGTGGCGGCGTCGAAGCGCGCGGCGACGTCGCCCTCGTAGTCGAGCAGGCAGCGCGCCTCGCGCCGGTACAACTGCGACAGCGGCCAGTCCTTGGCGTCGGCGTACTGGCGCCATTTTTCCGAGTCGACGTCGACGAAATCGATCAGGCGCAGCAGCGCCGGCGCCGCCGCGTGCGGCGCCAGGTACTGCGCCATCGGCCCGGAGAAGGCCAGCGCGCGTCCGACCGCGCCGCCGCCGAGCAGGCGGTCGACCCAGTGCTGCAGGCGGGCGTTGCGGTAGTAGTGCAGGCTCATGGCCTGGCCGTACAGCAGGCCCTTGAGGCCGCGCAGGCGCGCCGCCAATGGATGGTGTTCGATGAAGCAGGTGCTGGCGCACAGCTCCCCGAGCGCGCCGGCGTGTTCGAGGTCGGCCGGGTCGTCGACGAAGCAGCCGAGGTGGACGCGGCAATGGCGCGCCAGGTATTCCAGCATGTGGAAGGAGCGGATCTTGTCGCCCTTGTTGGGCGGATACGGGATGCGGTGGGCCAGGAACAGCAGCTCGTCCATGGCCTAGCCCAGGTAGCGCACGATGTGCGGACCGATTCCGTTGGCCAGCGCCAGCGGCAGGCGGCGCCAGGCGCGGATGAAGCGCTGGTACTTGGGGTTCAGCGGATTGTTCTGCGGCAGCGCGCTGGCGCGCACCAGCTGGTATTCGTAGTGCAGCGGCTGGGCCGCGAAGCCCCAGTTCCTCTTGAAGTCGTAGGCGCCGGTGCCGACCTTGCTGCGGCCGAAGTCGAACAGCGTGTAGCCGCGCAGGCAGGCGCGGCGCATCACCTCCCAGTACATGAAGTCGTTGCCGGCGACGCTGCGGGCGGTTGCGGTGCCGCCGCCGTAGTAGGGCAGCACCTCGTCGCGGAAGTAGAACACCAGCACGCTGCTGATGGTTTCGGCGCGCCGGTAGACGCTGATGATCTCGCAGTCGCGTCCGAAGACCTGGCGCAGCAGCGCGAAGTAGCGTTTGGCGAACACCGGCGTGCCGAGCCGGTGCACGCTGCCCGCGTAGACGTCGAAGAAGTGGTGGACGTCGTAGTCGACGGCGCTGTGCAGGCCGGCGGCGATGCCTTTGCGCACCATCGCGCGCTGCTTGCGCGGGATGTCGAGCATGTTGTGCTCGGGCTGGGCGTGCAGGCGTTTGCGAAACGTCACGTACAGGTCCGACTGCAGCCAGTCGGGGTGGCGCGCCGGCCCCAGGTGGCGGTATTCGAGGTAGTCGACGCGCAGGCTGGCGGCCAGCGCGCGCGCGGCCTGGTCGAGCGCGGCGGCGGCGGCCTCGTCTTGCGCGGCGACGCCGCCGTAGACGCAAAACGGCAGCGCGCACAGCGAATTGCCGAACAGCATGCTGTTGATCTGCGCCAGCGGCAGCACGGCGCGGATTTCCCCGTCCGCTTCGGCGTAGAGGAACCAGGTGCGGTGGCCGAAGGCGCGTTCGATCACGGTTTGCCAGCCGGCGCGGTGGAAAAAGGTGGCGTCCGGGCAGCGCTGCACGAAGGCGTCCCAGCGCGCCGCGCCGGCCGGTTCGAGGGTGGCGACGGTGATGGCCGACGGCGCCGCCAGGTGGCACTCGAAGATCATGGCGTCCCCAGGAAAATGCGGTCGATGCGGTCCCAGCGGAAGTCGCGCGTCAGCGCGCCCACGCGCTGTTCCATGCGCCGCAGGTTGAGGTAGTGCCGAAAGCGCGTTTTGACGCCGAGTCCCGGCGGGCGCGGCTGGTCCGGGTCGAGCTCCCAGGGGTGGAAATAAAAGATGCCGGCCTGGCCGTCGCGGCCGTTGATGCGCCGCAGGCACCAGCGCGACAGCGCGTAGGGCAGCAGGCGGAAGTAGCCGCCGCCGCCGGCCGGCAGGTTGCGCCGCCACAGCCGCACGGTGCTGATGGGCAGCTCGAGCAGGCCGCCGGCGCCGTTCGGATAGCAGGCGAAGCGCGGCGCGTCCGGCATGCCGTAGTGGTCGTGGCGGATCGGGTAGATGCTCGAACTGTAGCGGTAGCCGGCGCGCTGCAGCGTGTCGAGCGCCCACAGGTTGGCGGCGCCGATGGAAAAACTGGGCGCGCGGTAGCCCAGCACGGCTTGCCCGCCGATTTGTTCCAGGATGCCCTTGCTGGCGCCGACGTCGGCGGCGAATTCGGCGCGGCTCTGGGCGCTGGCGCGCTGGTGCGCATAGCCGTGGCTGGCCAGTTCGTGGCCGTGCGCCAGGATGCGCCGCACCATTGCCGGGTAGCGCTCGGCGATCCAGCCCAGCGTGAAGAAGGTGGCGTGCACGCCGGCCGGTTCGAGCAGCGCCAGAATGCGCTCGACGTTGCCCTCGACCCGGCCGGGGATGCCGGGCCAGTCCTGCGGCCGGATGTGGGCGGCGAAGGCCGACACCTGGAAGTAGTCTTCGACGTCGATGGTCATGGCGTTGCGCAGCGCGGGGGTCGGCATCGCTCACTCCTGCTCGGCCAGGACCGGCTCGGCGCGCGGCGCCGGCGCCGCCAGCCACTGGCCGACGGTGGCGGCGATGCGTTCGGCGGCGTGGCCGTCCCAATAACGCGGCACGCGCCCGCGCTTGCCGCCGCCGGCCAGGATGGCCTCGCACAGCGCCAGGATCACCGCCGGCTCGTGGCCGGCGATGGTGTTGCTGCCTTCGCTGACGGTGATCGGGCGCTCGGTGTTGGCGCGCAGCGTCAGGCAGGGCACGCCCAGCGCCGTGGTCTCCTCCTGGATGCCGCCGGAGTCGGTCAGCACCAGACGGGCGTCGCGCATCAGGCCGAGCATTTCCAGGTAGCCCAGCGGCGGCAGCAGCACCACGCGGGCCGGGTCGAGCATGTCTTTCAGACCGAACTGGTCGAGCCGGGCGCGGGTGCGCGGGTGCAGCGGGAACAGCACCGGGACGCGGGCGCCGAGCGTCGAGGCGGTGTGCAGCAGGCCGCTCAGGCGGCTGCGCTGGTCGACGTTGGCGGGCCGGTGCAGCGTCAGCACCGCGTGGGCGCCGGCGTTGGGCTGGCAGCGGTAGCGCCGCAGCGTCTCCGCCAGCGGCACCGCGTGCGGCAACTGGCGCTGCAGCGTGTCGATCATGACGTTGCCGGCGAAGTGGATGCGCTCGGCGGCGATGCCTTCGCGCAGCAGGTTGTCGCGCGCCCCGGCCTCGCTGGTAAACAGCAGCTCGGAGAGTTGGTCGGTCAGCAGCCGGTTGATTTCCTCCGGCATGCTGCGGTCGAAACTGCGCAGCCCGGCCTCGACGTGCAGCACCGGCACGCCCCTTTTCGCCGCCACCAGCGCGCACGCCAGCGTCGAGTTGACGTCGCCGACCACCAGTACGGCACTGGGACGGTCGCGCTCGAGCACCGGCTCGAAACGGCGCATCACCTCGGCGGTCTGGGCCGCGTGGCTGCCCGAGCCGACGTCCAGGTTCAGGTCCGGCGCGGCCATGCCGAGCGCGGCGAAGTGCTGTTCGTTGAGGGCGTTGTCGTAGTGCTGGCCGGTATGAACCAGCGTCAGCCGCGGCGCCGGCTGCAACTCGCGCAGCGCGGCCAGGATGGGCGCCATCTTCATCAGGTTGGGACGGGCGGCGATGACGCAGACGATGTGCGGCGGGATCGGGGTACGGTGGCTCATGGCGGTTTCCTACAGCAAGAAGTTGAGGCTGGCGTTGATGGCGTTTTCACGGTAGTCGCCGCCGCGGTTGCTGGCGTGGCGCACCCGGCGCAGTTCGAGCGTGCCGCTGACCTTGCGCTGCAGCTGGCGGCTCAGGCCGACGCTCAGGGCAGCGTTGCTGTCCTTGCGCCCGACGTTGAGCGAGGTGACGGTGGCGTAGGCGGCGCTGACGTTGACGTTGCTGCGCGCCGACAGGCGCCAGTTCCAGCCGGCGTTGGCGGCGACCTGGCGGGTGCGCTCCTCGAGCGCGAAGTCGATCGCCGGCAGCAGCGCGCTGTCGATGCCGCCGCTGCTCTGGGCGCTGCGGCGGGTTGCCGTCAGGCCCAGCACCAGCGTGCTTTTCGCCGTCGCCGAGGCCATCGCCAGCGCGGCCCGGCGCTGCAGGAAGTAGCGCTGGCTAAAGTAGTTGACGGCGCCCGCGTCCGGGCCGAGCAATTGCGAGAAGCGCACGAAACTGTCGACGCGCTGCTGGCGCAGCTGCGGGTCGGGGATGGCGCCGCGCCACAACTGGTTGAGCATGCTCGCGGTGGCGCTGTCGGACAGGCGCAGCCATTCGCTCGGCGTGCTGCTGATGTCCTCGTGGTAGCCGAGCGACCAGCTGGTGTGGCGGCTGCGGTGGTTCAGGTCGAGCGCGTAGGTGTTGCCGAAAAAACGCTTGCCACCGCTGAGCGCGACGCTGCTGCGCGCCGACGGATACCAGCTGGCGCCGAGCAGCCAGAAGCCGCCGCTGGACGCGGCGCCGCCGGCCGGGCGGTAGCCGGCGTCCTCGTGGCCGGCGCTGGCGAACAGGCCGACGCGGCTGCTCAGATGGTAGCGCAGCGACAGCGTCGCCTTGTCCATGCGCACCGTCTCGCGCTGGCGCGCGCTCGTTTCGCGGCGGTCGAGGTGGGCTTCCCAGCCCAGGCCGCCGGCGCCGGTGTCGCCGACCAGGTCGAGCAGCAGTTCGTCGGTCGCGACGGTGAGCAGCTCGCTGCCGTTGCCGACCCGTTCGTGGGCGTAACGCAGCTCGGCGCTGCCGACGCCGCGCACCTGGTGGCGCAGATAGGGGCTGACGCGGCCGGCCCGCACCGTGCTCTGGTTGGTGTCGGCGGCGACGTTGTTGAGCGGCTGCGGGCCGAAGGCCGACAGCCTGTTTTGGCCGACGCTGGCGCGCAGGTCGAGAAATAGCCAGTCCTCCAGCAGCTCGGCGTTGGCGTCGCCCTGCAACTGGTGCTCGGTGCGGTCGCCGCGGCGCGTGTAGAACAATTGTTGCAGGCGGTAGGCCAGGTCCACGCGCAGGCGCTGGCTGCGGCCGCGCACCACCACGGACGGCGAAATTTCGGTGATGAAGTCGTCCTTGGCCTGGGGCGCCGGCGCCAGCAGGACGTTGTCGGTGTAGCCCTCGCTCAGGCGCAGCGCCGGCACCACGCTCCAGTCGGCGGCGCCGGCGCGCGGCGGCGCCGCCAGCGCGACGGCCAGCGCGACGGCCAGCGCGGTCGGGGCGGCGGCGCTCGGGCGCCGCGGTGGCGGCCGCCGCTGGCTAGTCGTAATAGCCATAGTAGTCGCCGCCGGGAAAGGCGCGGGTTTTGTTGTAGATCAGGTTGACGTGGGCGCAGCCCTCGATTTGCCGCAGCGCCTCCTTGACCGCGTGCTGGGTGGTGGTTTCGGCCTCGACCACCAGCACCACCTGGCCCATCTGCGCCGCCAGCACGTTGGCCTCGCTGGTGATGAGCAGCGGCGGCGAGTCGAAGATGACGATGCGGTCGGCGTAGCGGCTGGCGATGTCGGCCAGCAGCGCGCTCATGGTGCGGCTGGCCAGCAATTCGGTGGCGTGCTTGTTGCTGCGCCCGGCCGGCAGGATACTCAGCGTGGCGACGTTGGTTTTCATGATGACGTCGGACAGTTCCAGCTTGTCGCTCAGCAGGAGGTCCATCAGGCCGGGCTGCGCGCCCAGGCCCAGTACCTTGAGCACCGACGGGCGCGCCACGTCGGCGTCGACCAGCAGCACCGTGATGTCCATCTCCATGGCGATGCTCATGGCCAGGTTGACGGCGCAGTAGGTCTTGCCCTCGCCGGGCAGGGCGCTGGTGACGACGATCAGGTTGCCGTGCTTGATCGGGCCGACGCTGCCGCCGCCGCGCACGTTGCGCAGCAGCGGCCGCTTGATGATGCGGAAATCCTCGGCCACCGAGGTGCGCCCGCCATCGTGGGTGACCATGCCGAGTTGTTGCAGCCGCGCCAGGTTGATCTCGCAGTACTTGGCCGGCGCCGCCGCACCCGGCTCGGCGGCGCCGCGCAGGGCGGACTCCAGCGCCGGGTCCAAGGCCGCGCCAGCGGCCGGTCCGGCCATGGCGGCGGGCGTGTCCTGGCCGTACGCCGCGCGCGCCTCGGCCACCTGGGGCGCGGCCGCCGCCGCGTTGGCGACCGGGACACAGGTCGCCGGGACCGGCCCGGCGGCGGCGTCGAGCGTGTCGGCCGGCGCGTGCTCGGGCCGGGCGCCGGGGGCGGACTGTTCGTATTTGCTCACCATGTCACCTCATGCGATGGTTGCGCGCGCCGGCGGCGCCGCGGTGCTGCCAACGACGCCGCCGCGGCGGCCGGCGCCTAGAATTTGAGCAGCAGTGTCGACATGACCCCGCCGTACAGCACGAACAGCACGACCACGCAGGCGCCGAAGCCGTATTTGTCGCGCGTGCGCTTGACCTTTTCGGCATCGGTCCAGTTCATTGACACCGTGCCCAGCACCGGCAAGCCGGTGGCCTCGCGCA
This sequence comes from Janthinobacterium sp. CG_23.3, assembly GCF_046115965.1. Lineage (NCBI taxonomy): Bacteria > Pseudomonadati > Pseudomonadota > Betaproteobacteria > Burkholderiales > Oxalobacteraceae > Janthinobacterium > Janthinobacterium sp. CG_23.3. The sequence goes on from NZ_JBJXIB010000039.1 coordinate 8,227, forward strand.
ACTGGCCCGGGCTCAGGAAGGTCGGACGGATCTGGCTGACCAGCAGGGCGGCGGCGCCGCCGGCCACCAGCGCGCCGGCCAGCACCACGCTCAACAACAAGGGCCGGTTCGGGCCGATCGGCCGGAACGGCACCGTCGGCGGGTCGATGATTTTGAAGGTCATCATCTCGGTCGTCGAGCTGAGATCGCCCGACAGCTTGGCGACCTCGCGCCGGCCCAGCAGCTTGTCGTAGTTGTCCTTGTTGATCAGATAGTCGCGGTTCAACTGGGCCAGTTGCGATTCGACCTCCGGCACGGCGGTGCTTTGCGCCAACAGGCGCTCGTAGCGCGTCGTGTATTCGTGCACCCGCGCCTTGTAGGACGCGACGCGGGCGTCGGCCTCGGTCAGCGCCACCTTTAACTGTTGCAGCATTGGGCTGTAATTCTTGCCGGGATCGGCGCCGGCCGAGCGCGTCTTGGCCTCGTCGAGCTTGCGCGCCTGCAATTGGGCGATCAGGCGCTTGGTGGAGATGATGTCGGGATGCGCCTCGGTGTACTGCATGCGCAGCGCGTCGAGGTTTTTGTTGAGCGCCGCGATGCGCCCGTCGATTTCCGGATTGTCGATCACCGCCACGCTCGTTTCCAGGTCGAGCACCGGTTCGTCGCCGGAAATCTGGCTGTGGATGGCGTTGCGCCCCTGTTCGGCCTCGACCAATTCAAGCTTGGCGTTATTCAGGCTGTCCGACGCCATTAATAACTGGCTGCCGTAATCGATGCCCTGGCGCGGCAGCAGCAGGGTGTTTTTCAATTTGAAATCCTTGACCAGGTTCTCTGCGGCGACCAGCTTTTGTTCATAATTGCGGATTTGCTCGTCGAGGAATTTGACCGCCTTTTGCGAATCGCCCTGTTTGCCCTTGAAACTGCCTTCGACGAAGATCGTCAATAGCGACTGGACCACGTCGCGCACCAGTTTCGGGTTCTTGTTGTTATAGGTGATGGTGTAAATGTCGTAGGTATTGGTGCCGCCGATTTTGATACGGCTCATGAGCTCGTCGAGCTGCTGCTCGTGGTCGCGCGTGGTCTTGGCGTCGAGGTCGAGGTCGACCATGCGCATGACCCGCTCGACGTTCGGCCGGCTGAGCAGGGTGCGGCTCATGATCGACACCTGCTGCTCGACGTTGGGGACGCTGGTCATGCCCTGCAGCAGGGGCTTGAGGATGCTCTGGGTGTCGACGAAGACGCGCGCCGTGGTCTGGTAGTCGTCCGGCATGCTGGCCACCTTGATCCAGCCGAACACGGCGACCAGCCAGGCGGCGATGACGGCGTGCCAGCGGTATTTCCATATCCCTTTTAAGCTGGCTATTAACTGCTCGATCAATTCCTCCATGCTGCAGTCTCCCGAGGGTATTCAGTTTCCAAGGCCTGGTAAGCGCGCGCCTGGCCGATTCGGCGGCCAGCGCGGCCGGCGCCGGATTGCGCCTGGAACGTGAATGGTCAAATGGCAGAATAATCGGCTTGCGCGCACCGGCCGAATTGGCCGGTTGTGAACAAAGTATATGGCCGGCCCCGGGTGAATCCCGTCGAACCTGTGGCCTTGTTGATGCATGTCAAGAGCGGCGGGGAGCATCTTCTGAATCATATAAAAACCGGCGTTTGTGTCGTTCGTATCAAAACAAACCGCGCCGGCGCGGCATAAGGTGGCCGTTGGCGAGCGAATAAAAAAGGCAGCGCCGACGGGCCGGTGCTTATCGACGCGCCGAGGTTCGATCCATTATCGGAAAAGGGGCATCCATGAAACTGCAACGGCGTGAGTTCGCAAAAAACCTGGTCGGCGCGGCACTCGCGCTCGGGCTGCTCGATGGCTGCGCCACGCGCGCGCCCACGGCGGCGCCGGAGGAGCCGCCGCCGAGCGGCGACTATCTGATCGGGCCGGGCGACTCGGTGAATATCATCGTCTGGCGCAACCCCGAGGTGTCGCTGACGGTGGCGGTGCGCCCGGACGGCAAAATCACCACGCCGCTGGTGGAGGACTTGCAGGCCAGCGGCAGGACCTCGAGCGAATTGGCGCGCGACATCGAAAAGGCGCTGGGGAAATTCATCCAGCAGCCGGTGGTCACCGTCATCGTCACCGGTTTCGTCGGCCCTTACTCGGAGCAGATCCGCGTCATCGGCGAGGCCGCCAAGCCGCAGGCGCTGTCGTACCGCCTCGGGATGTCGCTGATGGACGTGCTGATCGCGGTCGGCGGCATCACCGAATTCGCCGCCGGCAACAAGGCCAGCATCATCCGCGTCAAGGACGGCAAGCAGCAAACGCTGCCGGTGCGCTTGGCCGACTTGCTCAAGAACGGCGATATTTCGGCGAACGTGTCGATGCGCCCGGGCGACGTGCTCTTGATCCCGGAAAGCTTCTTTTAGGCGGCGCGTGAGGGGCGTCCCACACGGCGTTTCAAGCGTACCCGGCTGTTTAACCTTGCCGTCGAGAAGGTTTTTCGCTGATATTCGGCGCCGGCGGCGCCGTGCCGGCGTTTGTGTGGGAAACACCTGGGCCGGCGCAACTTTGACGCTTTCCACTGCGACAATCCCCCCGTCCGCGCGGATAACTATTTTCAAAATCTGGGAACTTTCCACGCTTTTCCGATGTCACATGGCTTTGGGTTCAGCTCGCCTTTCCTTTCCGGGGCGGCTTGCCGCCACACCATGTGAGGAGAAAAGATGCGCCACCAGGACCAACCCATCATCTCTTTCGAGACTGCCGCCGCCCTGAGCGATCTGGTGGTCGGCGAAGGGAACGTCGATCCCGCTTTCGAGCACAACCTGGACCAGCAACGTTTCAATATTCGCATGGCCAATTCGCGTGGCAGGCGCGAGGCCGCCAGCCTGCTGATCAAGAAAATGTACGGCTGGCGCGGTTATGCGGTGGATCCGGGCGCCAGCCACGCGCTCAACAAGATCACCCTGTTTGCCGAGACCGAAGGCGCGACCGTGGGTACCATGACGCTGTGCCTGGACGATGACACCGGTTTGCCGGCCGACGAGAACTTCCGCGACAAGCTCGACGGGCTGCGCGAGCAGGGCCGGCGCCTGTGCGAGCCGTCGCGGTTGGCCATCGACAAGGGCGTCACCAAGCGCGTGTTCGCCGCCCTGATCCATATTTCCTACATCTACGCCCACAATATCCACGGCTACAGCGACTATGTGATCGAAGTCAATCCGCGCCACGTGGTGTTTTACAAACGCATGCTCGGCTTCCAGGACTTCGGCGGCGAACGCCAGTGCACGCGGGTGGGCGCGCCGGCCGTGCTGCTGCGGCTTGACTTGGCGTACATGGGCGAGCAGATCCGCAAGTATGGCGGCTTGATGGAGTTGCACGGCGGCGAGCGCTCGTTCTATCCGTATTTCTTTCCGACCTGGGACGAGCCGGGCATTACCGAGCGCCTCAAGGATGGCCGTAACTGAGCGGGCCCCACAGGGCCGCCGGCGCGCGCCTGGGGCTCACTTGGGGCGGGCCAGGTCGCGAATGAAATTGCCCGGGATCGCGTAGGTGATGCCGCTGGGCGCCGTAATGGCCGCCTCCTTGAGTCCCTTGACGTAGACCATGTTGATGACGCCGTACACCAGCCCGGTCTGTGGATCGTAGAGCGGGCTGCCGCTGCTGCCGGGATAGGCGGTGCCGTCGAGCTGGAACACCGAGTACAGCGGCCGTTGCAGCCGCTCCACTTGCTTGGCGTCGAGCTTGGCGGCGCTCAGGGACGGCATGATGACCGGCGTGATCGAAGACACGGTGGCGCGGTGCGTGACGTGGTGCAAGCCGAGGATCATGCCGAGTGGGAAACCGGTGAAGGCCATCGCGCGGCCTTCGCGCACCTCGCTGGAGTCGCCCAGTTGCAGCGCCGGCAGCGCGGCCCCGGTGAAGCGCAACTGCGCCAGGTCGTGGTCGCGGTCGACGATGTCGACGCTGGCGGCGCGGAACTGCGCCGTCTCGCCGCGGCCGACCAGGATGCCGAGCGCCTCCTTCTTTTCGCTGTCGAGCATTTTTTGGATGACATGGGCCGAGGTCAGTACCGTCAAGCCGTCGCCGACCACGAAGCCGGTGCCGATGAACACCAGCGCCGGGCTGCGGGTCTTTTGGAAGCTGCCGATGCCGACGATCGACGGCTTGATGCTTTCTATCACCCGCGTCAATGGTTCCGCCGCCGGTTGGGCGGCGGCGTTGGCCAGGGCCAGCGCCAGGCAGGACAAAGTGTGGACGAATTTCACGGTGCGGCTCCCTTTTTCAATGGCGCGCTGCCGGCCGGCAGCGCGATGGCGCAAAACAGCACCAGGAAAAACAGCAGACTCACGCGCGGCACGTCGAGCAGGCTGTCGAATACGCCGACCACCAGGAAACCGGCCAGCGCCGCCAGGTGGTAGGCCGCTTGCGCGCCGCCGCGCCAGGCCTGCGGCGCCAGCCGAGCCAGCGCGCAGGCCAGCAGCGACAGCATGGACAGCAAGCCCAGCCAACCGAGCTCGAAGTACAGGTTCAGCGCGAAGTTCTTGACGTGCCAGGGCAGGTGGTGGCGGTCGCTGCTGAAGAACCAGTAGTTGTTGGCGTCGGTAAACGAGCCGTTGTTGATCAGTTCGGCGTGGCCGGCCTCGTCGCGCAGGCTCAGGTTGTCGATATCGAGGGCGCCGTGCGGCCCGTCGGCGGCGATCTCGATTTGCAAGGGCGCACCGCGGGACCAGCCGGCGTGGCCCAGCGCGGCGGAGTCGAACGCCACCTGGTAGTGGTGCCAGTCGGCGTCGCCCGGACGCAGCCGCAGCGGCGCCGCGACGCAATTTTGCGGGTACAGCAACTGGCGTTCGCAGACGGCCACGCGCAGCTGCGGCATGGCCCCGGCGCGCCGTACGTCGAGCGCCAGCCGGTAGCGGGTGTGCGGTTGCAAGGCAACCCGCTGCAGCAGGCGCAGCACCTCGCCGTAGCCGAGTGGATACTGCGGCGCGGCCAGGCGGACGTAGCGGTTGCCGGTTTCGTCGACGTAGTTGGCGGTGGCCGGCAATTCGCGCTGGGGGTTGCGCCAGAAGTAGGTGAGCGGGAAGCGGCCCAGGCCCATGCCGAACAGTTGGGTTGGGATGCCGTCGTCCATCATCGCCAGCACCCCGTTCCAGTGGCGCAACCGGTGGCGCAGGTCGCCGGCGCTGGTGGCGAAGCGCTCGCCGGCGTAGTAGCTGGCGCCCACCGGTATCGCCAGCAATAGCAGCACGGCGGCGGCGATGCCGGCGGTGACGCCGGCGCGGTCGGCGCGCCACAGCGGCCGGCGCACGCTGGTGTTGACCACGATGAGCAGCAGCGCCAGCGCGGCCACCAGCGCGCCCGGCGCCAGCGCGGCGGCGCCGGCCCAGTGCCAGCCGACCCACAGCGCGCTGTAACCGAGGCAGGTGAAGCCGATCAGCGCGGCGCTGGCGGCGCCGGCCGGCGGCGCCAGCGCGACGCCGCGGCGCGGACGCAGGCGCAGGTAGGCGGCGCCGAAGACCAGCGCCGACAACAGGAACATCAGGTAGGGCGGACTGAACAGGCCGCCGGCGGGCAGGGCGGCTGCGCCCAGCAGGCCGGCCAGCAGCGGCGCGGCGGCGCTGGCGCAGACGAAGGCGGCCGGCAGCAGCCGGCGCGGCAGCGGCAGCGTGGCCAGTAGCATGGCCGCCGCCAGCACGGCGAAGGCGGCGGCCAGGCCGCGGTAGCCGGCGCCGGCGAACATGCGCGCCAGCGCAAGTGCGCACAGCAGGGCCAGCGCGGCGCCGAGCGCGCCGCGGCGCCAGTCGAGCACGCGGCGGCGCAACGGCCGCGCCAGAGGGAACAGCGCCAGCAGCAAGGCCGAGCAGGACAGTCCGGCGAACAGGCCGCGCGAAAAGGTGGTCAGGCCGGCGTAGGCGCCCAGTGCCAGCAGGGCCAGCGCGGCCGCGGTTTTCGGCCGCGGCTGGGGCGTCAGCAGCCAGCCGGCGACAAACGGCAGGCTCAGCGCAAGGTAGCCGTCGAGCGCGGCGCCACCGGTGTGCATGCCTGAGAAGGGCGCGCTGGTGCGGTAGTCGCTGGAAAAATTCAGCAGGCCGGGGAAGAGCGCGCGCTCCCACAGGGCGGCGCCGGCCACTGCGGCCAGGCCGGCCAGCATGCCGGGCAGGAGGTGGCTGCGCAGATGGGCCAGGTTGGGGCCGGCCGCGCGCAGCAGCAGCGGCAGCAGCAGCACGGCCCAGAACCAGGCCTTGCCGGCGCGCAAACCGTTGTACGGGCTCAGGTAACTGGTGAAGGCGTTGCCGTCCAGCGCGGGCAGCGGCAGCATGCCTTTGGCGGCGCCGATCAGGTGGGCCAGCGTGACGGCGCCGATACAGATGGCGGCGAAGCCGGGCAGGCGGGCTTGCGGCGGCGTGTCGGCGAGGCGCCAGTAACCGAAAGCGGCCGTCAGCAACAGCAGCAGGTCGATTTCCTCAAAGTAAATCCAACCGGTCCACGGCGCCAGGTCGAGCGCCGGCAACAGCGCCGGCAGCGCGCCCAACCACCAATGTTGGCGCCAGCACAGCAGCGCCAGGTAGAGTAGCAAAATCGGCGCCAGCCAGGTCCGTTCGAACGGATAGAAGCGGAGTGCGTAGCAAAAGGCCGCGGCGCACGCCAGCGCGAGCGATTTGCTGGCGATGGCGGCTGGACTGGTCACGGCGGCGCAGCGGTGGCTGGGGGCTTGAAGGGAGGGGGGCGGCGGCCCGCCTACAGCTGCGCCAGCAGCGCCTGGGCGTCGGCGCGGCCCGGGAAGTCTTTGTTTGCCGCCAATATTTGCTCGAGTTGGCTGCGCGCGGCCTTTTTGTCGCCGGATTTCATCAAGGCCACGCCGAGGTGGTAACCGATGTCGGGCGCCTTGGGCGCCAGGGCGCTGGCTTTTTGCAGCAGCGGCAGCGCGCGCGCGGCGCTGCCCTGTTCGATTAATATCCAGCCCAGCGTGTCGAGCACGGCCGGGTTGCTGGCTTGCTGCTGGTAAGCCAGTTCGGCGGTGGCCAGCGCGCGTTTGTCCTTGTCTTGCTGGTAGGCCCAGGCCAGGTCGTTCAGCGCGACGATGTTCTTCGGGTCCAGCCGCAGCATTTTTTCGTACTGAACGATGGCGCCTTTGTAGTCTTTGCGCGCCAGCCGGGCCCCGGCCAGGTAGAGCCGGGTCGACAGGTCGGCCGGGTTGTCGCGCAGCCAAGTGTCGATGCGGGCCTGGGCCTGCTCGGGCTTGTCGGCAAGCAGCAGCGCGCGGTGGATCTGGACCAGCAGCGGGCCGATCTTGTCCATGCCGTAGGCGCGCTCATACAGCTTCAGCGCGGCCTGGGGCTGCTGTTGCGCCATGAGCACGTCGCCTTCGAGCTTGAAGCCGGCCGCCAGCGTCGGGCGGCGCTGTTGCACGCCGCGCGCCAGCTGGAGCGCCTCGGCGTGGCTGCCCTTGTCCAGCAGCAGCGCCGCTTCGGTGACTTCGGCCTCGAGCATGCCGGGTTGCAGGCTGAGCGCGCGGCGCACCGACAGCAGTGCGGCGGGCTGGTCGTTGAGGGCCATCTGCAGCGTCGCGACGCGCAGTTGCAGCTCCGCCGAGCCAGGTTGCAAACGCGCCAGCCTGGCATAGCTATCCAGCGCCGCCGCCTGGTCGCCGCCGCTGTATTCGACCTGCGCGCGCAGCGCCAGGATGTCGGGGTTGTCGGGATGGCCGGTTTGCAACGCGCGCACCAGCGTCAGGGCTTTCTTGGTGTCGCCGTTGCGCAGGTAGAGATTACTCAGTTGCATGGCCGGTTGTAGCGCGTCGGGATTGTCCTTGTGCGAGCGCTCCAGCCAGCGCAGCGCCTCGGCCGGCTGCTGGCGCGCCAGCGCCAGCTTCGACAGCGCCGCCATCAGCGCCGGGCTGCCCGGGTCCTTGGCCAGCGCCGCCTCGAAACGCAGGCGCGCCGCGTCCGGCTTGTTATCGGCCAGGTCGAGCTGCGCCAGGTTTTCCATTGCCGGCGGATAGGCCGGATCGGCGCGCAGCGCTTGCTCGAAGGCGACCCGCGCCGCCGCCAGGTCGCGCTTGGCCAGGTAGACGCCGCCCTTCAGGTTGTGCACCAGCGGGTTGGCGCCCTGTTGCTGCACCATGGCCTCGGCCGCCGCCAGCGCCTTGTCGTACTCCTTGTCGCGCAACAAGGTCATCACCAGCATGACGCCGGCCTGCGATTGCTTGCCGTCGAGCGCGGCGGCGCGCTCCAGCTCGGCGATAGCGCGCCCGTTCTCGCCCAGCCCCAGCCGGCTGACGCCCAGCGCGCTGGCCTTCTCGAAATACACGGCGGCCTGGGCGAAGCGGCGCGCGCGCATGTGCGCCTCGCCGAGCAGGGCCAGCAGCTCGGTGTCGCTGCCATGGACCGGCAACAGCGGCTCGAGTATGTCGACGGCGCGGTCCTGCTTGCCGGTGCGCACGGCGATGGTGGCGAGCAATTTGGACGCGTACAAGTGGTTCGGGTTGGCCTCGAGGAAGCGCCGCAGATGCTGCTCGGCTTGCTGGGCCGAGCCCAGCGCCATTTGCACCGCGCCCATCAGCAGCACGCTGGGCATGTGCTCGGGCGCGGCGCGCAGCACCTGCTGCAACCCCTCGAGCGCGGCCTGGTTTTTGCCTTCGCGGAAATCGAGCAGGGTCTGCGCGTGCAACACGATCAAGCTGCCCGGCGCACTCTTGCGGGCAGCCTCGATTTCCTGCTTGGCCTCGACGAATTTGCCGGACTGGATATGCAGGTTGGCGATGTCGACATGGGCGAAGGTGTTGTCGGGCCGCAAGCTCAGAATGTGCCGGTAGGCCGCCAGCGCGGCCTCGGTCTTGCCTTGCAGGCGCAGCAAGTCGCCGTTCAGGCGCAGCGCGTCGAGGTCGGCGGCTTGCTTCGCCAGCGCCCGCCCGACCAGCGCGGCGGCCTTGTCGAGTTCGCCGGCGGCCTGGGCGATCCGGGCCAGTCCCAGCAACGCGTCCGGGCGCTCGGCATGCTGTCTTAGTAACAAACCGAACAACAGGCGAGCCTGTTCGACGTCGCCGCCGGCCAGGTAGGCGTTGGCGCGCAGCGCGATTACCTCGGGCTGCTCGGGCGCGCCGGCGTCGAGGCGGATCTCGGCCAGCACCTTCTCGTTCTGGCCCATCATCAGCATGGCCTTGCCCAGCGCCGGCATGATCTGCACGGGCGTCGCGCCCAGCGCCAGCGCGCGCCGCAATTCCTTTTCGGCCGAGAGCGGGTCGCCGGCCTCGATGTAGACCTCGCCGAGCAACTGGCGCGCCGCCGTGTCGTTCGGCCGCGCCTGCAGTGCGTTCTTGAGCTGGATGACGGCGGCCTTCAACTGGCCGTTCTGGCGGTACTGCCGGGCCTCGGCGATGAAGCCGTCGGCGCCAGGCGCGCGCTGGCAGGCGGTCAAGCCGGCGAGCATCAGCGCGGCGCACAGGGCGGCGCGGCGCGGCAGCGTCGCCAGGGCAGGGGTGGTACGGGCCATGATGCTCTCCAAGTCGGTGGGCCGCCGTGACGCGGTACTCGCAAGGGTAGGAACAATGCGCCCTGCGCTCGTTGATTGCGCTCAACGAGTGGCGCTTTGCGTGCGCATTCGTCGCCGCCTTGTTGTTTCTCAATAAAGCCTGTTGAGCGCCCCGTAAAATCGGCTCGGACGGACCCTGCCGTCCTTCCCGCCGCGCCGCGTCATCGGCGTCGGCGCCGTTCCGATTTAACGACCGTTGGGTGGATACTATGGATGTGCTTGCTGTGGTGGGACTCGGTTATGTCGGCTTGTCGCTCGCCGTTGCTTTCGGAACGCGCCAGCGCACCATCGGATTCGACTTGTCGGAACGCAAAGTGGCGAGTTATCGCCGCGGCGTCGACCCGACCGGCGAGTTGAGCGACGAGCAGATGCGCGCCGCCACCGGCCTTAGCGTCGGCTGCGACCCGGCCGCGCTGATGCAGGCCGATATTATCATCGTCGCCGTGCCGACGCCGGTCGACAGCGCCCACCAGCCCGACTTCTCGGCGCTGACGGGCGCCAGCGAAACGGTGGGGCGCCATATGAAGCGCGGCGTCATCGTGGTGTTCGAATCGACCGTGTACCCCGGCGCCACCGAGGAAATCTGCATTCCGATCATGGAGAAGTTTTCCGGCATGCGCTGGAAGGAGGATTTCCACGTCGGTTTTTCGCCCGAGCGCATCAACCCCGGCGACAAGGAGCACACGCTGGCGAGCATTCCCAAGGTGGTCTCGGGCGACGACGCCGCGACGCTGGAGAAGGTTGCCGCACTGTACGAGGGCGTGGTCGAAGCCGGCGTACACCGCGCCGCCAGCATCCGCGTCGCCGAGGCGGCGAAGGTGATTGAAAACACCCAGCGCGACCTGAACATCGCGCTGATGAACGAACTGGCGTTGATTTTCGACCGTATCGGCATCGACACGCTCGACGTGCTCGAGGCGGCCGGCACCAAATGGAACTTCATGCCGTTCCGGCCCGGCCTGGTCGGCGGCCACTGTATCGGCGTCGATCCGTATTACCTGACCCACAAGGCGGAAATGCTCGGCTACCACCCGCAGGTGATCCTGGCAGGGCGCCGCATCAACGACGGCATGGCCAAGTTCGTCGCCGAAAAAACCGTCAAGGAAATGGTGCGCGCCGGCTTCAAGCTGAAGGGCTCGTGCGTCAACGTGCTGGGCCTGACGTTCAAGGAAAACTGTCCGGACCTGCGCAACTCGAAGGTGGTCGACATGATCCATGAATTGCAATCGTACGGCTTGCACGTGCATGTGCACGATCCGGTGGCCGACCCGCGCGAAGCGCTGGAGGAGTACGGCATCACGCTTGAGAGCTGGGACCAGCTGCCGCGCGCCGAGTCGCTGATCAGCGCGGTGTCGCACCGCCAGTTGACGGCGCGCCCGCTCGGCGACTACCTTGCCAAGGTCAGCGCCAGCGGCTGCTTCATCGACGTCAAGTCGCACTTCGATTTTCAGGCGCTGCGCGGCTCCGGCCTGAACGTGTGGAGGCTGTAATGGGCGCCGAACTGAGCGCGGACGCGCGCACCCCCTACCAGGTCGTCCGCGCCCATTTGCAACAGCGCTCCTACCACTGGCTGATCACCGGCGTGGCGGGCTTCATCGGCTCGAACCTGCTCGAGCACCTGCTTGGGCTGGGGCAGCGGGTCACCGGCCTGGACAATTTCCTCACCGGCTACCGGCACAACCTGGAGCAGGTGCGCGAGGCGGTCGGCGAAGACGCCTGGAGCCAGTTCCGCTTCATCGAAGCCGACATCCGCAGCCAGGGCAGTTGCCTGCAGGCTTGCCAGGGCGTCGATTACGTGCTGCACCAGGCCGCGCTCGGCTCGGTGTCGCGCTCGATCGCCGAGCCGCTGCTGTGCCACGACATCAACGTCAGTGGCTTTGTGGCGATGCTGGCGGCGGCGCGCGACGCCGGCGTCAAGCGCTTCGTCTACGCCGCCTCGAGCGCCACCTACGGCGACCACGCCGGGCTGCCAAAGGTCGAAGGGCGCATCGGCAAGCCGTTGTCGCCGTACGCGCTGACCAAGTACGCCAACGAGCTGTACGCCGACGTGTTTGCGCGCTGCTACAATCTGGAGGCGATCGGTTTGCGCTACTTTAACGTGTTCGGACCGCGCCAGGACCCGCAGGGCGCCTACGCCGCCGTGATCCCGCAGTGGGCCGCCGCGCTGATCGGCGACGGCCGCGTCGTCATCAACGGCGACGGCGAAACCAGCCGGGACTTCTGCTACGTCGCCAACGCCGTGCAGGCGAACCTGCTGGCCGCGCTGAGCAGGGACCCGGCCGCCGTCAACCAGGTCTACAACGTCGCGCTGAACGCCCGCACCAGCCTCAACGACTTGTACCAGATGATGCGCGCGCTGTTGCTCGGGCGCTTTCCGCACCTGCAAGAACACGCCGCGGACCATGCCGAGTTTCGCGCCGGCGACGTGCGCCATTCCCAGGCGGACATTGCGAAAGCGGTGCGCCTGCTGGGGTTTTCGCCGACGCACGACCTCGAGCGCGGTTTGCACGAGGCGATGGACTGGTATGTCGGGCGCCTCGCGGCGGGACCCGGTTCGGTATCGCCGGTTCGCTCGTAGCGGCAATATCGGGGTTTGAGGTGCAATGGAACGGCTATGCATAGTTGTACACAACCGTTTTAATGGGAAAACCCGCTTATCCGAAGTGAGCTTGCAGCGGGGCGAAGGCGACGTCCGTTTGGCCTGGTCACTGCCTAGTTCACCGTTTTGTTTCACCTCACATAAGGCCGCCGACCCTTCGGGCTATCCTGCAAGGGGGGGCTCAAACGAAATTCTCGGGCCGGCCCTTGTGTGTGACGGTGCGCGACAGCCCGCGGAAGTCGACCGTGTGCAAGGTCACCGGGCGGCGCCATACCTTGCCGACGTATTCCATAACCCGCTCGGCCTGGCTTAATTCAAGCCCGCGGCCGTCGCGCTGGTGGTCGTGCCGCAGCACCAGGCTGCCGTCGTCCTGCAACTGGGTGGCGGCGATGCAGGGCGCGCCGTAGTTGTATTTCCCACCCAGTATCGCTTCGCGGATCGCATGGATGTCGCGGTTGACGATGCGCGTTTCGCCGTCCTTGCGGCTTTCGTAGACGAACAGGTCGAGTTGTTCGACCATTTCCTCGTCCAGGTAGTTGCGGATAAAGCCGAAGTCGTCCTCCTCGCGGCAGATTTTCCGCGCCGCCGCCACGCCGTCGCGCTCAATGATGCGTTCCCAAAGTGAAAATCCGAGGTGGTAGGGGTTGACCGACAGCGCCAATTGGCGCTCGCCGGCATACGGGCGCACCACGTCCGAATGCGACTTGATCGCCGACAGATAGAGATCGTGCGGCAAAAAATCCGCTTCGCGCAGCAGCCGCGCGTGCCAGTACGAGGCCCAGCCCTCGTTCATGATCTGGCAGGCGTAGACCGGATAGAAGTAGAAGGCTTCCTCGCGCACGGCCAGGAAGATATCGCGCTCCCAGTCGTCGAGTTCGGGCGCGTACTGTGAAATGAACCACAGCAAGTCGTATTCCGGCTGCGGCGGGATGGCCGGACGTTGCGTTAGCGCGGGCGGCGCGCCCGCCGTTTTTTCACCCGGCAGGTTTTGGTAGCGCTGGCGGAACGGTCCCGGCAGCACCTCCGGCTTGGCTTGCGCGACGCTCGGATAGGGCGTGCGGTGCAGCGCGGCGTTGACGTCGATGTGCGGTTCGAGCGCCAGCGCCGCGTCCAGCACCGCCTCGACGCGTTCCTGGCCGTGGCGCGACAGGGCCATTTCAATGCGGTGCGCCCTGGCCGCGCTCTGTTCCAGGATCTGGCCGCCGGCCATCGCCATGAAGCGGTTGAACAACTGGTTGTTCTTGGCAAAGTCGGCGTGGCCCAGCACGTGCGCGGTGACGAGGGTGTTCTCGGCCAGCGAGTTACTGTCGACCATGTAGGCGTGGCAGGGGTCGCCGGGGAACATGACCTCGAAGATGCGCGAGTTGCCCATCTGCTGGTGCACCAGTTGGTGGATGTAGCGCACGCCGAACGACCAGTGCCGCATCCTGACGGGCAGGCCGTAGACGGCGATCTCGGTCATGAAGCTGGTGGGCACCATTTCAAAGTCGACAGGATAGAAATCCAGGCCCAGTTCCAGGGCCAGCGCTTCGATGCGGGCGCCGTACTCGGCCAGTTTGCCAGGGTCGTGTGTCATGGCTTGCCGTCCTCCGGTTCAATTTGGTGCACGAAAAACTTGCGGATGGCGCGCCAGACGTCGTCGCTGTTGGCCAGCACGCTGCTATAGATTGGCAAGCCGCGGTGGCTCAGTTCGTTGCACAGGCGCCGCATTTCCGTTTCCAGCGAGCGCGGCATGCCCGGCACCGTTTCGACGTAGCCGGTGTAATTGAGCACCCCGGCCAGTTCGGCCAGCGCGGCGCCGGCGGCGGCGCGGTCCTCGGTGAAGTTTTCGCCGTCGGACGCGTAGAACATATAAGCGTTGTACTGGCCGCCGTCGTATTTTCCGCGCATTAACTCGCGGGTCAGGCGGAAGGCGCTTGAGGCGATGGTGCCGCCGATGCCCGTGACCTGGAAAAACTCGTTCTCGGAAAACTCCCACGCCCGCGTGGTGTGCGCGATGAAGCGGGTCTCGACCTTCGCGTAGCTGCGCCGGATGCCTTGCAAGGCAAAGAAAAAGAAGGACTTGGCGAGCTTGCGCTCGGCTTGCGTCATGCTGGCCGAGACGTCGACGACGAAGAACACCACCGCGTTCGAGCTAGGTTTGGGTCGCATCACCAATTGGCGGAAGCGCAGGTCCTCGTTGGTAAAGGCGACCGGATTGTCCTGCATCGCCCGCCGTTTGATGGCTTCCTTGACGGTGCGGCGCCGGTCCAGACGCGAGCGCGCGCCGCGCTTGTCCCAGCCCTCGCGCACCAGTTCGTGCTCGTCGATGACGGTGTTGTGCTTCGGCTTGAGCAGCGGCAGCTTGAGTTCGTCCCACAACCAGTCCATGATGTCGTCGATCGAAAACTCCAGCAGCAGCCGCACTTCGCCGTCCTGATTGCCGCCGCCGTCCTCGTCCTGGCCCGGTTCGCTGCCCGGGTGCGCCTGGGCCGGGCGCAGCACGTCGCCGGGCTGGCCCTCGCCCTGGCCGGCGCCGCTCGCGCTGCGCGTGTCGGCCAGGCGGAAACGGGCGTGCTCTAGCAGGCGCACCGGCACCTGCACGGTGCGGTCCTGCGGCCCCGTAATCAGGTCGGGGCCGGCGATCAGGTCCGGCAGGTGCGCCTGCACCGCCTCGCGCACCTTCTGGTTGTGCCGCAGCCAGTCGCGCGCGCCGCGGGAAAACAGGTCGTACCATGTGTGTTGCGTGCTACCTCCGGTCTGGCTCACTGTGCGCCTCTTCATCTGTTGGGAACGTCGAAAAAGCTACTGCGCTCGCCGCGTCTTTTTTCAAGGTCCCCGTGATCATTCCTGCGCCAACAAAGTGGTGACGTAGTTGAGCGCCTCGCGGGCGCTGTGGCTGTCGTAGCCGTATTCATCGACCAGCCGTTGCTCGACGGCCGAAATCTTGGCCTTGACCTCCTCGTCGGGGCGCTTGGCCGAACTGACCAGCCGCAGCACGTCGCGCCTTTGCTCGAACAAATACTGCTGCACCGCGTCGTTGAGCTGGATGTGGCTGCCCAGCCCGAATTTTTCGCCCCGTTTATAGGCCCCCATCGCCTTGCGCACCACCTCTTGCCGGAACGACTGCTTGCCGGAGTCGGAAATGTGTATTTTTTCCTCCACGGCGCGTAGAAAACGCTCGTCGGGCCGCCTTTCCTCGCTGGTGATCGGGTCCTTGATTTGGCGGTTGTCGAGCATGGCCTCCACCTCGTCCAGATACTTGTTCAGTAAATCTTGTGCTTCCTGCTCGAAGGACACGAACAAGGCCTTATGGACGTCTTCCTTGACCCAGCGGTTGTAGAAGTCCTTGCGCGTGAGCACCAGATAGTCGACCCATTTGCGCTTGCGTTTGGGTTCGATGCGGGCATCGCTTTCAATGCCGTCCTTCAACGCGAGCAACACGTCCATCGTGCTCAAGCTCCTCTGGTTCGATGCGATGATGGCGTTCGACAGCGCGTTGATGACGAAGCGCGGCGAAACGCCGGCCAAGCCCTCGTCGGGCGCCTTGTCCTTGTCCTTGACCCGCCGGGCCTCGGCCCGGTTGACACCATCGACCTCCTCATTAGCATAGATCCTGACTTTTTTAACGAGTTCCGCCTCTTTTTCCTCGCCTTCCTGCATGCGGCTGAGGATGGCGAACACGGCCGCCGCGTGCAGCACGTGCGGGTCGAGGTGGACGTCGCGGAAGGCCGGCGCCGCCGACAAGATCAGCTTGTGATAAATGCGCGCCTCTTCCCGGTAGTTGAGGGTGTACGGCACTTGCACGATGACCATGCGGTCCAGCAAGGCCTCGTTCTCGCTTTCCTGAAGGAACTTTCGGAACTCGGCCAGATTGGTGTGCGCCAGTATCGTTTCGTCCAGGAAAATCAACGGAAAGCGCGAGACCTTGACGTTCTTTTCCTGCGTCAGGGTCAGCAGCAGATACAGGAACTCGCGCTTGACCTTGAGGATCTCGATCATTTCCAGCATGCCGCGGCTGGCCGCGTATACCGCGCCGGACCAGGACCAGGCGCGCGGGTCGCCCTCGTCGCCGTATTCGGCGACCTTGGACAGGTCGACCGAGCCGACCAGGTCGGCGAGGTCGGCCGTGGTCGGGTCGTGCGGCGCGTAGGTGCCGATGCCGCTGCGGCCGGCCTCGGAAATGTAAATGCGTTCGACCGGCATTTGCAGGAAGTCGCCGCTGTACTGTTGTTCCAGGCGGGCGCGGCAGTGCGGACAGACCTCGCCGATGATTTCGACGCCGTAGGTGTCGCGAAAGCCGGCGCGCATCGTGTGCGGCACCAGGTGCAGCGGCGATTCATGCACCGGGCAGCCGGCGATGCCGTACAGCGCGCCGTCCTCGGTGTAACTGTATTCCTCCAGGCCGCGCTTGAGCAGGATCACCAGCGTCGACTTGCCGCCGGACGGCGGACCGAGCAGCAACAGCAGACGCCGTCCGACCTCGGAACCGGCCGCGGCCGCCTTGAAGTAGGCGGCGACGCGGTCGATCGCGTCCTCCACGCCGAACAGTTCGTCGGCGAACAGGCGGCAACGGAAATGCCCGTCATCATCCTCGTAGCCGCTCCAGCGGATCATGTCCCAGATGTATTGGTGCGAACTGCGCGCCAATTGGCACGGCGCAGCCGGCAGCACCTGCTCGATGAATTGCGAGAAGCTGCCGGACCAGTGGCCGACCCGGTGTTCCTGCGTGAATGCAACCAGGCGGTCCAGAAAGTGTACGCGCGGATCGACTTCGGCGCCTGGAATTTCATCTCGGTTAATCGTCACATTTGCTCCCGACATCAATTAGCGTATCAAGGTGGCCGGTCTCCCGGTGTGCTTAAAGTATATGGCGCTCGATGCCGCCTAGCGCATGATGTCCGTCAATGAGACGGGCGGAACCAGCCTTGCCAGGGGGCTCATTTTGTGCTGAGTCCGGCATTTTTTGCGGCCTCGACCGCAGCGCCGGGAACGTATTTTCCGCGCTGAAACGGTAGGTCCCGGCCAGCCCGAGCAGGCTGGTTCGATCCACGTCAATGCGACCGTCCAAGGAAGCTGCACAGTGGCCGGGTGGGCCGCCCTGTTCGGCTCAAGCGTGAAAAATGGGGTATATTCGGCTGTACCTGTTGTATGTCTACTATCGAGCGGATTGCATCATCGACCCGGCTGCCGACCTGGCAAGCCGGGCTTGCCTATACTAAAAGGGAAGCCATGAAGACAACTATATCCAGACCGCGCCGACTCGCCATGTGTTTGTACATCGCCTCCTTGCTGTCACCGCCGGCGGCGCGCGCCGACGAGACCTGCAATTCGCCCTATATGACGAATCTGATCAAGGGCCAGGAAGACTATATGCATGTCTGGACCCTGGGTGTGGCGGGCATGGGCGACGGCGCCGACAAACTGGTGACGATCGACGTCAATCCGCGTTCGAGGAAATACGGCAAGGTAATCGCCTCGGTGGCGGTCGGCGGCCGCGGCGAGGCGCATCACATGGGCTTTACCGACGACAGGAAATATTTATGGGCCGGGCGCCTGGAGGACAGCAAGATCTTCGTGTTTGACATCGGAACCGACCCGTCCAGGCCGCGGCTGGTCAACACCATCGCGGATGTGGCACAAAAAACCGGTTTCGTCGGGCCGCACACCTTTTATGCCTTGCCGGGGCGCATGCTATTGGGCTTCTTGTCCGGCAAGGATCATGGCGGCGTGACGGGCATGGCGGTCTACAACAACAAGGGCGATTACGTGGCGCGCTATCCGATGCCGGTGGGCAAGTCCGCGGCCGGCACCGGCGACGGCTACGGCTACGACTTGGCGGTCAATCCACAGAAGAACGCGCTGCTGAGTTCCAGTTTTACCGGGCTGACGAACTACATGGCCGATCTGGGGAAACTGATCAAGGATGCCGCCGCGATGAAGCAGTTCGGCAACACGATGGTGTTGTGGGATTTGAAGGCCATGACGCCGAGAAGAGTGCTGGAGGTTCCCGGCGCGCCGCTGGAAGTGCGCTGGTCGTTGCGCGAAGGGGAGAATTGGGCCATCACCGCCACCGCGCTGACTTCCAAGCTGTGGTTGGTGAACCAGGACGCCGCCGGGGCCTGGCAAGCCGCGGACGTGGGCAACATTGGCGATCCGGCGCAGATTCCGTTGCCGGTCGATATATCCATCGCCGCTGACGGCAAGCGTCTGTGGGTCAATACCTTTATGGACGGCAAAACCCGCTTGTTTGACTTGAGCAATCCGCGCGCGCCTGTGCAGATTTATGAAAAGATCACGGGCAAGCACGTCAACATGGTCAGCCAAAGCTGGGACGGCAAACGCGTCTACATTTCGACCAGCCTGCTCGCCAACTGGGATTTGGGCAACGACGACCAGTTTGTAAAGCTGTATAACTGGGACGGTAATGAACTCAAGGAACAGTGGAAAATTGACTTCTACAAAGAAAAACTTGGCCGGCCGCACCATATGAAGCTTAACGCGGAAGCCAACCGTGGCGGGGTGCCGAATATGGTTGCGGCGCGCTAAGGCCGTGCCGGTGCTGTGGAAACGCTGCGCCGGCCTGTTGTGCTGCTGGGTGGCCGCGGCGGCCGGGGCGGCGCCGGCAAGTTCGCCGCCGCAACTGTTCACCGCCCCGGCCGCCGGCAGTTATGCGCTGCAGTCGATACAGCCGGCACCCAACGGCCGGGTGCTCGACAGCGCCGGCGGCGCCGCCGATTTCGCGCGCTTCAGCAAGGGGCGCGTGACCTTACTCAGCTTTATCTACACGTATTGCAGCGACCCGCTCGGTTGCCCGCTCGCCTACGCCATCATGCACGATTTGCGCCAGCGCCTGCTGGCGCAACCGGCGTTGGCGCGGCGCGTGCGCTTCGTCAGTCTCTCTTTTGATCCTGTCAACGACACCCCCGAGGCCATGCGGCGTTACGCCGGGCGCCTGGCCGACGTCGGCAATACCTTGCAGTGGCACTTCCTGACGACGCAGTCGGTGCAGCATTTGAAACCACTGGTCGACGGCCTCGGCCAGAGCGTGCAAGTGCAGCTCGACAGCCGGGGCCGGCCGGGGCGCCTGTTCAGCCACATGCTGAAGGTGTTCTTGCTGGACGCCCGCGGCGAGGTGCGTGAAATCTACTCGACCGCGTTCTTGCAGCCCGATGTGATGTTCAACGACATCGAAACTCTACTCATGGAGCAGGATCGCGCCGGACGGAAGCGCTTGGCGGCGGCGCGCCGCTGGCAAACAAAACAGTAATGGTTACAGGCGGCACCTTCAACGTCAACGTCAACGTCAAGCGATCCGCGGTAGCCTAGCTCGACGCGGCCGCATCGGCGCCGCCATTGCCGGTCGCCTCCGGTTCGCCGCCGCCAGAGGCGCAGGGTGGCAAACCGTGCAACAGCCAGTAATGGCGGAAGGCCTCACGTATGTTTTCGCGCAAGTCCTTGTTGTCCCACGGCTTGGTGTAGAAGCGGTAGATGGCGCCGCAGTTGATGGCTTCCTTGATCGATTCGAGGTCGGCGTAGCCGGAAAGAATGATTCGGAAAGTGTCAGGATACATCTCCTTGACCCGGTCGAGGAACACCGTGCCGTTCATATTCGGCATGCGCTGGTCGCACAGGATCACTTGCACCGGGTGCAAGGCCAGCAGTTCGAAGCCCTCGGCGGCCGAGTTCGCCGCCAGGATCTCGTAGCCGTCCTGGCGCAGCAGCCGCCGCAGCGCGGTCAGCACGTGGCTCTCGTCGTCGACCAGCAGGATGGTGCGGCGCGGCCACAGTGGCTCGGTCCGCGCCGTGGCCAGCAGCGTATCTTTGGACAACAGCGCCTCGAGTTGCGCCACCGGCAGCGGCGGGCTGAAATAGTATCCCTGGATCTGGTCGCAGCGATGGCGCCGCAGGTAGGCCAGTTGCGCCTCCGTCTCGACGCCCTCGGCGATCACGCCCAGCTTCAGGCTGTGCGCCATGCCGATAATAGCCAGCGTAATGGCGGCGTCGTCGGGGTTGGTGGTAACGTCGCGGATGAAGGCGATATCGATCTTCAGCTTGTCGATGGGGAAGCGGCGCAGATACGCCAGACTGGAGTAACCGGTGCCGAAATCATCGATGGAGAGCTGCACCCCGCGCCGTTTCAGGTTTTGCAACGTGGCGATGGTGCGCTCGGTGTTCTCCATCATGGTGCTTTCCGTCAGCTCCAGCTCGAGCAGGTCGGCCGGCACGCCGTGGTCGGTCAAGGCGCGCAGCACGTCGTCCTCCAGGTCGCCTTCGCAGAACTGGCGCCCGGAGACGTTGACGGAAATTTGCATCGGTCCGACCGCCGAGCGCAGCCACAGGCCGATCTGCCGGCAGGCCTCGGCGATGACCCAGCTGCCGACCCGCGCGATCAGGCCGGTTTCTTCCAGCGCCGGAATGAAGGCCAGCGGCGACACCAGGCCGTGGCCGGGTCGTTGCCAGCGCAGCAGGGCTTCGACGCCGGAGGTGCGGCCGCTGTCGAGTTGCACCTTGGGCTGGTAGAACAGCACGAATTCCTGGTTGTCGATGGCTTTGCGCAGAGCCTGCTCCAGGTCGTTGCGCTCCAGCACCTCGCGGTTCATCTGGGTGGTGAAAAACCGGTAGGTGTCGCGCCCGGCCAGCTTCGCCCGCGCCATGGCGGTGTCGGCGTATTTCATCAGCGTTTCCGGCGAATTGCTGTCGTCCGGACTGAGGGCGATGCCGACGCTGGCGCTCAACGCCACCTCCTGCCCGTTGAGCATAAAGGGTTGCCGCAGCATGTCGCGGATCTCGCCGGCCAACTGGGAAGCGCCCTGGCGGTCTTCGCGCAAGGTCAGGATCACGCCGAACTCGTCGCCGCCCAGGCGCCCGACGCTGTCGCACAGCCGCACGCATTCGGCCAGGCGGGTGCTGAACTGGCCGAGCAACTCGTCGCCGGCGGCGTGGCCCAGCGTTTCGTTGACGTTCTTAAAATGGTCTAGGTCGATCAACAACACCGCCACCTCGGCGCCGCTGCCCGCCACCTGGCCCAGGGTGCGCTTGAGCGTCGCATAGAACAGCATGCGGTTGGGCAAGCCGGTCAGGATGTCGTAGTGGGCCAGGCGGTGCAGGCGCTGTTCCGCCTCTTTGCGCGCGCCAATGTCGCGCACCACGCAGACAATAATCCAGTCGTCGTCGACCAGTTGGGCGTGGTGGCGCACCTCGACCTGGACCAGCGTGCCGTTCTTGCGGCGCATAGACGTTTCCACCAGGTCGTTGACGCTGTCGCCGGCGATGACGGTGTCATACAGGCGGCTCATCTCCTGCGGCGCCACGCCGCGCAGTTGTGCCGGCCCCATCTGCAGCAATTCCGCGCGGGAATAGTCGAGCATATTGCAGGCGGTCGCGTTGACTTCAATAAACAGCATCGTGCCGCGCCGCACCAGCATGATGGCGTCGGTGGTGGCGTCCATGGCGGTGCGAAAGGTTTGCAGGTCGGCGGTGCGGGTGCGCACCTCGCGCTCGAGGATCGCGCTGTGGTTTTGCTGGAAGTCGCTCAAGGCCTTCAGGCGCAACAAGTTGCGCACCCGCAGGCACAGCTCCGTGCGGTCGATCGGCTTGCACAAGACCTCCTCGACGCCGGCGTCCAGCCCGGCAAGGCGCGAGCCGTGGTCGATCAGCGCGGTGACGATGATGATGGGAATGTGCCGCGTGGCCGGGTTGGCCTTGAGTGCGTTGGCGACCTGGTAACCGTCCATGCCCGGCATCATCACGTCGAGCAGGATCAGGTCCGGCGGGGCCAGTGCGACCGCCGCCAGCGCCGCCGCGCCGCTGGAGACGCAGCTGGTGCGATACGACTCGGCCTGTAGCTGCGCTTCGAGCAGCAGGCAATTGACCGCTTCGTCGTCGACGATGAGGATGCTGGCGGGCGCTGCGTCGGGGAAGGTCATATCGCCCTACCGACGAACGGCCAAAGGCCCGGCAAGCCGTGGGCATGTGGGTGCTGGTCGGGACAAGCGGCGCTCGGCATAAACTTTTCCCTTATTAAAACCAACTTCTACACGCCGCATGGCCGGGAACGTGCCGGATTCGCCAGCTTGCGCCAACTCGCACAAAAATAGTATCAGGGCGTGTAGGAATACTCAATAAGTTTGCGTCTCCGCAAAGCATTGTTGCAAAAAGTAATAACTGGATGGCCGCCGCCTGATCGACCGCCGGCCTAGCCAGCCGCTTGAACCGGGTTTGCGGCCAGCCAGGCATGGGCTTGCTCCATCGCAAGCGCGTATTCCCGCTCTACGCCGAGCAGCAACAGCGGCAACTGGTCGCCGCGTTGTTCCAGCATCGCCACCTCCAGCGCCAGCGCAGCGTTGACGAAGCGCTTGGTGCCCAAGGTGCCGATGGAGCCACGCAAGCCGTGGAAATAGCGCGCGGCCTGCTCGTAGCGGCCCTCGCGCACCGCCGCGGTGGCCAGCGCCATCGGCTCGGCGGCGCCGGCCACAGCGTCGCGGACGATCTTCGTCACCACCGCCAGCGCCTTCTGGTCGCCGCCCATGTACTTGACCAGGGTATCGACCGTAAAAATCGTCGCCTCTTCCTGACTGGCTTGCGTAACGGACATTGCAACTCCTTGTATACGTTAAATCTCCATTGACCGGCGCGGAAGCCGGACCCGCCGCGCCGGTCTACTCTCGCCGCCCATTGCGTGCGCACTATGCCGATAGCAAGGGAGCTGGGCGATACCGCGACAGGCGGGGCGCCACTAGAGATGGCCATGCGGCAAGCCATCATGCACATCATACCGCTTTATACGGCAACTCTTTAGCACACTCTCATTGGCTGTGCCGGGCGCCGAACATTCGGCAACGAGCTTACGCCGCAGGCCTGCATGTTTACCACGTTGAAATCCGGCAAATGCAAGCCATTTGCATTATAATTCAACAAATGCAACTATATTGCATTGGCATTCCGCCTCCGTTTTTTATGGGACTCCACCATGCTCCACACCAAATTGCCTGTCACCGTACTGTCCGGTTTTCTCGGCGCAGGGAAGACCACCTTGCTCAACCACGTCTTGCGCAACCGCGAGGGCAAGCGGGTTGCCGTCATCGTCAACGATATGAGCGAGGTGAATATCGACGCTGCGCTGGTGCGCGACAGCGCCCACGCCGCCGGCGCCGCGCTTTCGCGCACCGAGGAGCGGCTGGTGGAAATGTCGAATGGCTGCATTTGCTGCACCTTGCGCGACGATCTGCTGCTGGAGGTGCGGCGCCTGGCGGCCGAACAGCGTTTCGACTACCTGTTGATCGAGTCGACCGGCGTCGGCGAACCGATGCCGGTGGCGGCCACCTTCGACTTCGAGGACGAGCACGGCGACAGCCTGAACGACGTCGCCCGCATCGATACGATGGTAACCGTGGTCGACGCCGCCAATCTGCTGGCCGATTTCGGCAGCGAGGATACACTGGCCGAGCGCGGCGAGACCGCCGGCGAGGAGGACGAGCGCCAATTGGCCAATTTGCTCACCGATCAGATCGAGTTTGCCAACGTCATCGTGGTCAACAAGACCGACCTGGTCGACGCCGCCGAACTGCGCCGCGTGCTCGGCGTGGTCAAGGCGCTCAACCCGCTGGCGCGTATAGTCGAGACGCAAAACGCGAACGTGCCGCTGGACGCCATCTTGAATACCGGCCTGTTCGACCTGGAGCGGGCGGCGGCGATGCCGGGCTGGGCCCAGGAGCTGGCCGGCAACCATGTGCCGGAAACGGCGGCCTACGGCATCGACAGCTTTGTGTTTCGCGCCACCGAACCCTTCCACGCCCAGCGCCTGCACGACTTCCTGATGACGCCGATCCCCGGCCTGGTGCGCAGCAAGGGCTATTTCTGGCTGGCCAGCAGACCCGACTGGGTGGCCAGCCTGTCCGGCGCCGGCAAGCTGATGAATATCGAGCCGGTCGGCATGTGGTGGGCGGCCGTGCCGGAAAAGCGCTGGCCCAAGGACGCCGAATCGCTGGCGGAGTTGCGCGCCAGTTGGCGCGAGCCGTATGGCGACCGGTATCAGGAAATCGTGTTTATCGGCCGCGACCTGGACCGCGCGGCGATCGAGGATGGCTTGCGCGAATGCCAGTTGAGCATTGTCGAAACGCGCAAGGGCATCAAGGCCTGGCGCCGCTTGCCCGATCCATTCCCGCAATGGCAACGCAGCGACGAGCGCGAGCTTGTCAATTAACAATCGGAGCGCGCATGAGCGAACTGGTACCCGTCACTATCATCACCGGTTTTCTCGGCAGCGGGAAAACCACCTTATTGAAGCGGATTTTGCAGGGCGACCATGGTTACCGCATCGCCGTGATCGAGAACGAATTCGCCGCCGAGGGCGTCGACCAGGCCGTGCTGCTGGAGCAGGGCGCGGAGCAAATCGTTGAAATGAACAACGGTTGCATCTGCTGTAGCGTGCGCGGTGACCTGGCGCGCATCCTCGGCGAATTGGCGGCCAAGCGCGCAGCCGGCGCCGTGGTGTTCGACCATTTAATCATTGAAACCACCGGCCTGGCAGCGCCCGGACCGGTGGCGCAAACGTTTTTTGTCGACGAGTATGTGGCCCGGCATTATTTACTGGACGCGGTATTGACCGTGGTGGACGCCCGCCACGGGGGGCAACAATTGGACCGGCACACCGAGGCCCAGGAGCAGGTCGGGTTCGCCGACCGCATCTTGCTGTCGAAGACGGATCTGGTCGACAAGGTGGAACTGGCCGCGCTGCGCAGCCGTCTGGCGACGATCAATTGCCGCGCCAGGATACAGAAGGTAAGTTTCGGCAACGTGCCGATCAAGGAGATCATCGATATCCGCGGTTTCAACTTGAACCAAGTGCTCGAACTGGAACCCGAGTTCCTGGCCGACGCCGTGCCTCGCCACGGCGACGGCGTCGGCTCCTTCGTCTACCGCAACGCCGAGCCGATGGATCTGCGCCTGATCGAGGAATTTCTCGACGCGATCGTGCAAGTGTTCGGTGCGCAGATGATGCGCTACAAGGGTATCCTGCACATCGCCGGGGCGCCTTGCCGCGCGGTATTCCAGGGCGTCCACATGTTGATGGGCTGCGAACTGGGCGCCAACTGGGGCGAGCGCGAGTACCGCGAGACGCGTATGGTGTTTATCGGCAAGGATTTGCCGAGGACGATGCTGCAAAACGGCTTGGACCGTTGCGTGCACCGCGCCGGTTGACGCCAAGGCCACTAAGCCCCGGCTCTTTGCCTTGGCTTGGTTTTTAGCGCCCGCGGCTTATCGGTGTCCGCAGCGACTGCGTAATCCGGCAACGTTGGCCGGGGCGAATACGGGCTGGCTCCGAGCCAACGTTGTCGGCTTACGCCCGGTGGGTTCACCCGACCCACGACAATCGCCGGCGGTGGCTCACTTGCAGCGCGGGCACAGGCCTTTGATCAGGTAGTCCACTTCCTGGCTGTGGAAGCCTTCCGGTAGCGCCAACGCGGCCGGCAGTTTTACCTCGGTGAAACAGGTCAGGGTGGCGCATTTGGTGCACTGGAAATGCGCGTGCTCGTGCGACTGGTGGCCGGCGCCAGCGCTGAAGCGCCAGACTTGGTCGGCGCCGCCGATGCGGTGCACCAGCTGGTTTTCGGTCAGCCAGTCCAGCACGCGGTACAGGGTGACGGAGTCGATGCCGCTGTCCTCGGCCAGGCGTTGCTGGATATCGTGGTGGGTCAGCGATGCGGTTTGCCCCAGCAGGAAGTCGAGCACTTTCACCCGCGATGTGGTGACGCGGGCGCGGGTGTTGCGGATCAGTGTTTCGGCGGGCAGGGTAGGGGATGTCGACATAGAGTTTCGGCCAGAGTTAACGCAACTCATTTGCCGCATTTTATCACGGTGCAGCTTGCCCGGCAGGCTACTTCTTGAAGCTCCAGTAGCGCCCGGCGGCCACCTCCACTGGTTCGAGAAAGCGCTGGTCGGGCCGGGCGTCGTTTTTGATCAGATCGAAGATGTCGGACAGGGCCGAGCGCTTTTCGGCGAAATATGTGTGCTCCAGCATGCCGGTGTCGACGCCGGTGGCGTCGATGGTTTCGACCCGCTCGACGACGAGCAAGCCGGCGCCGCTGTCGCCGGCGCGCGGGTAGCCGTGCATCGCCTTCGACGCCGACAGCGCCATGTCCTCGGACGAGGCGTACAGCGTGACCGGGTTGCGCGCGCCCGCCAGCGCCGGCGCGATGTCGCGTTTGAACACCCCGGCGTCGATGTCGGGCGCGGTCAGGATGATTTCGGTGATGCGTTGCGCCATTACCGGCTGCTGGGCCAGGGCGGCGGCAACGGCGTGGGTCAGCGCGCGGTTGCCCATGTTGTGGCCGATCACGTAGACGTGCTGGGCGTCGCTCTTGTCGAGAAAGTCGAGCAGGAACAGCGTCAGGTTGCTTTGCGACCATTCGATGTTGGCCTCGTCGACGAGGTAGCCGGACGGCTCGCCCTGCGAGGGCCAGCTGTAGAAGACCGGCGCGCCGTCGAAGGCGAGGTCGTAACACATCTGTCCGGTGCGCCGCGCCGCGTCTTCGAAGGTGACGTTGTAGCCGTGCACGAACAGGAAGGCGCTTTTCTTGCCGGAGCGCTGGATCCGCGCCGACAGCGCGGCCAGGAAGAGGTCCTTGTCCTGCGCTTTGGCGTCGAGCAGCACGACATGCCGATCCGGGTTCTCGCGCCATTCCAGGCGCCATAGCGTGGGCGCCTCCAGTTCGCCCATGCGCTGGTCGCGCGGGAGGCCGATTTCGCAACTGCCATAGCTCAGCTCGGAGCGCAGCGCGCCGAATTTCTGCGCCGGCAGCACGCTGCTGGTTAGGTTGCGGTCGGTGGCAAAGAACACCTTGACGACCGCGTAGTTCGGCGCCGGCGCCGCGCCGTCGTCGCCGGCGGGCGCTTGCGTCAATGGCGGCGCAGGTGCCGGCGGCGGCGCGGCCGGCGTCACCGGCACCATCGGCGGCGGCTTGATCTGGTAGAGCAGGGTTTGCGCCGCCATCAGCACGTCGATGTCGTTGCTGACGTTGGCGCCGTTGAGCGTGTCGCGCAAGGCGAACTGGCGCGACACCGAGCTCGGATCGAGCTCGAGGCTGGCGATCGCTTCGAGGATCGGTTCCGGATCGGCGACTTTTCTGCTGATAACGGTTTTCAGACGAGTGTAGCTGAGCGCGACGACCTCGCGGACAAACGCGCGGCTGCCATTTTCAATGGCCGCAATGATGGCGGAGGTGACTAGATCCATCGCTACGCGCTTTCAACTCGCTTTCAACATTGTTGTGGCCGCGCTGTGCGGAACGGGAATGACCACGCCGCCGCTGACGTGCTCGGGGACGGCGACGCGAACCGGTTCGCTGGGCGGCTTACTTGACGATAGCACGTTACCGGTTTCGCCCGGCGCCGCGTTCCAGACCGGGTCGGTAATGCCTTCGAAACATGGCGGTTTTGTTGCAATTTTTTTGGATACAGGTCTGTTACCGGCGATGTGCGAAACCTGTCGTATCGAGATCCGACCCAGGGTTGTAGGAGTGACTTAGCGTTGGTTTGGCGTGTGCAGTAGGCGGGCGTCGCGGTCGAGCCAGCCCGCCAGCGCGAAGACGATGGCGCAGGCAAGCCACATCGACCACAGGGTATGGGTGAGGAAATGGGCGCCGCGCAGTTGCTGCAACCAGCCCACCGAGGCGCCGACGGCCAGCAGCAGTGCCAGCGCCAGCGCCGCCGTGCGCGGGCGTCGCGGCAGGAAGAACAGGGCCAGCGAGATGAGCCAGAGCGCGCTTGAGGCGTGCCCGCCGGGCATACAGTGGCCGGCGGGGACGCCGTGCGGCACCGTTTCCAGCAGTCGGATATACGCTTGCGTGCCGCCGTAGCGCTGCAAATCCCACGGGCAGTGCGAGCTGCTGAGTTGCTTCAGCGTGGCGATGATGCCGGGCACCAGCAGCGCCGACAGGGCGACCAGGCGCTGTTGCAGCCGGCGCAGCGGGCTCCAGGGCCGCGGCCGGACCAGGTCCCACGCGGCCGCGCCGACGGCCGCCAACCCCAGCGCGACCATCAGGCGCTTCAGGATGACGTGGCTGAAGGCGTCCGCCAGCCACGCGTCGCGCCACGGAAAGCCGCCCAGGCGGGCGTCGAAGGCGGCGTCGGCCAGCGCCAGGTCGATGTCGGTGCCGGCGCCGATCCAGGCGATTAACAACGCCGCCGCCAGCATGGCGGGCCAGACGCGCAGCTGGAGTCGGCGCCACGGTTTAGATGGCATGGCTGCAGGCATGGAACAGGTCCAGTTTCGGGTTGTAGGCGGAGGTGCTGATGTTTAACATGCCCAGTGTCGAGTGGAAGATGTTGTCGTGGGAAAATTCCTGGTCGGCGCGCGCCGCCAGGCAGCGCTGGTCCAGCCCGAAGCGCTGGCGGAAGCCGTCGGACAGCCACAGCATGAACGGCACGCGGCGCTGTTCAGGCGGTGAAATAACGTAGGGCGCGCCGTGCAGGTAGAGATTGTTTTCGCCCAGCGACTCGCCGTGGTCGGAAAAATAGACCAGCGCGGTGTCGACGTTGTCCTCGCGGCCGCTACGCTCGAGCAGCGCGATCGCCTTGCTGAGCACGTAGTCGGTGTAGCGGATGCTGTTGTCGTAGGCCGCCACGATCGCTTCGGTCGAGCATTTCGCCAGTTCATTGGTCTCGCATTGCGGCCCGAAGTGCTTGAACGCGGCGGGGTAGCGTTTCCAGTACGACGGCCCGTGGCTGCCCTTCTGGTGCAGCACGATGACCATGTCGCCGCTGGCGTTGCGGATGATCTCGGGCAGGCCGCGCAGCAGCCGTTCGTCGTAGCAGTCCTCGTCGTTGCACAACGGGTCGCCCGGCGCCGGCTGCGACAGGTCTTCGTATTTGACCCGGGCGCATACCCCTTTGCAGCCGGAATTGTTGTCGCGCCAGAGCACGTCGAGGCCGGCGTGGCTGAGCACGTCGAGCAAGCCTTCCTGGCTCCTCGCCCTTTCGTCCGAATAGCGCTGCCGGCCCAGCGCCGAAAACACGCACGGCACCGACACGGCGGTGGCGGTGCCGCAGGACTGCATGTGGTGGAAATTGAGCAGCCCCGCTTGCCGCGACAGTAGCGGGTTGGTGTCGCGCGCGTAGTGGTTCAGGGAAAAATTCATCGCCCGCGCGGTTTCGCCGACGACGATTACGGTCACGGTCTTGCGTTTGGCGCCGGCCCAGGCCACGCCCTTGACGGCGTCGGTGCCCAGCGGCGCCACCACCAGCGGCAGGCTCCACTTGCGCTTGAGATAGCCGTTGACCGCCTGGATGTAGTTGGACGGGGTCAGCAGAAAGCGCAATTCGCGGTGCTCGCGCATGGCCGGCGCAAGGCTCTTGAACAGCAGCAGCAACAGCACCGCGGCGACGGCCAGCGAGGCGGCGACCGCGCCGATGCTGTTGGCGGCATGGCGCCGCCGGCGTGGAAAACGCACGTCCGCATATAGCAGCGCCAGCGACGGCAGCACGCCCAGCAGCAACATGCTCGGCAGCATTTTCCAGCTCAGCAGCTCGGCTCCCTCGCGGGCGTCGGTTTCGACGACGTTCTGGACCATCGACCAGTCGATCGGGGTGCCGTACTGGTCCATGAAATAGCTGGCGCCGGCGGTGGCGAGGAACAGGGCCACCAGCAGCGGTTTGATGATGAAGCGAAAGTTGAACAGGGTCAGGCTGGCGTTGAACAGCAGTACCAGCAACAGAAACATGCCGATGTGCAAAGGGATATTCGCCAGATGGATGCCGCCGGTGTCGGCAAAGAAATTCTTCCAAAACGTGACATTGTAGAAGGAAACAAACAGCACGGAGGCCGCCAAGGGCAATACGGACGCGTCTATACGCGAAGGCATATGTATTTTCACTGCGGATTCCAAAGTAATGTCGGGCGCGCTCCGGGGGAGGGGGGGCGCAGCGACGGCAGATTACGTTGGACGCTGTGAATTCGCCGTTACGGCGACGTTAAGATTTCGTTAAAGCATCTTCCGCGGGGGCGAAGCGGATGCCGATTGCCGTGCCGGGCGCCGACGGCGAGGCTATTTCCAGCGTGGCGCCGAGGTATTCGCAGATGCGCCCGACCAGCGCCAGCCCCAGGCCGATGCCGGCCGAACCGGCGCCGAGGTCGACCGGGGCCGCCGCGCCCTGGTCGCCGCTGAGCATGGCGCGCAGCGCGTCGGGCAGGCCGCGGCCGGTGTCGGCGACCAGCACGCAGTGGTGTTCCAGCGCGACCGTGACCGTGCCATGGTCGGTGTATTGGCAGGCGTTGCGGATCAGGTTGCCTATCGCGGCGGCGACCAGTTTGCGCGGCGCCCGGATCGAAAAATCGGCGCCGCCGGCGTAGCGCAAGGACACCGGCTTGTTGCCGACCAGGTTTTGGTGCAGCGCGACCTCCTCCTTGACGACGTCGGCGAGCGACACGTCGGCCGCCTCGATCAGCGTTGGCGAGCGCGCCAGCAACAACAGGATGGCCACGCTGTCGCTGGCGTCGCTGGCGGCGCGGTGGATGCGCTCGGCGGGGCGGTACAGCAGCGGCTGGCCGGCCGTTTCCAGCATTAATATCTCGGCGGCGCCGGAAATGACGGTCAGCGGCGTGCGCAGCTCGTGGCTGACGTCGCCGGTGAAAAAACGCTCGCGGTCGAGGAATTGCTGCATTTCGCCGGTGTGCTCGGCGAAGGCGCGGGCCAGCACGCCCAGTTCGTCGTTGTTGTCGATCAACGGCAGCTCGGCGCGGCGCTCGGCCACCGCCGCCGACAGCGTGATGATCGGCGTGACGAAGCGGCGCGCGACGAAGGCGCCCAGCAGCAAGGACATGCCGATAAAGCCCAGCAAGCTCACGCCCAGCAGGGAGTAGACGGCCAGCTCGACCTCGACGTAGTCGCTTTCGTGGTCGACCACGACGTAGGGGGCGGCGGCGTCGCGGCCGGACAACACGTGCAAGCCGACGCCGTCGACGTCGATATCGTGCACGCCCGGCGGCAGGTTGCGCAGCGACAGCGGAATCGACTCGCCGTGGTGGAAACTCATTCCGGCCGGCATTTCAACCGGCAAGTTGCCGGCGTGGCGAGGCGAGGCCCATAGCGCCACCTCTTTTAGTCGCTCGTCAACCAGGCGCACTTCGATACCCTCGACGATGACGGCGGCGACCATGGCGAAAAACAGCGAGCAGCCAAGGGCGAACAGCAGGTAGGCGGTGACGATGCGCCGGCGCAGCGAGTTAGAGGGCTTCATCGGCGGCCACCAGTTTGAAGCCGATGCCCGGCACGGTGCGCAACATGGCAAACGGCTCCGGCTTGTCCAGGGCCTGGCGCAGCGCGTGAATGTGGGTGCGCAGCGCGTCGCTGTCGGGCCGGTCCTCGCCCCACACCTCGGACTCCAGCGTTTCGCGCGAGACCACGCGCGGCGCCGCCTTCATCAGGCACTTCAGCAGCGTATAGCCGGTTTTGGTCAGCGTCAGGGGGCGGCCGGCGCGGGCGGCCTGATAAGTCTCGGTGTCGAAGCTCAGGTTGCCGATGCTCAGCAGGGCGGCGCCGCCGTGCGCGCCGTGCGCGCGCCGCACCAGCGCCTTCAGGCGCACCTCCAGTTCGACCAGCGAGAACGGCTTGACCAGGTAATCGTCGGCGCCGCTGTCGAAACCGGCGACTTTGTCCTGCAGCGTGTCGCGCGCCGTCAGCATCAGCACCGGGGTGAGGTCGCGCAACTCGTTGCGCAGCTTGTGGCACAGCTCGATGCCGTTCAAGCCGGGCAGGGTGATGTCCAGCACCACCACGTCGTAGCTGTTGTCGTTGGCCAGGGCCAGGCCGGCGTAGCCGTTGGCGGCCGAATCGAGCACATGGCCCTTGGGTTCGAGGAATCCGTACAGGTTGGCGACGATATCGGGATTATCTTCAATGACAAGGATGCGCATGGAGTGGAATGGTGACGGCGGCGGAAAGCGCCAGTCTACACGGGGAGACGAGGGAAAACGGAAAAAATAGCACGCTAAGCAGATGATCCCGGCTTTCAGATCTGTTCTCAATACACGAACGATAAGCCGTATTCAGCTGCGAGCGGGGGTGACCACGGAATCGCAAAGTGAGAGAACTTCAAACTTCTTTTGGTCACCTTCCAGCAAACCGTCAACGAACAACAGGGTGCTGTCCCAGGCTTGTCAAAATGTAAGGGACACCTGTAAGCAATCCGCTAGTGGCGAAAGGCTGCCAGCAATGCACCCAGCCCTCTACGTTTGGGCGCCTAGCGGTGCCTGTAAATTTCCCGCACGTGCTTAACTACCAAAACTGGCAGGTAATCCCAAACGGAAGCGATCGCGGTAAGACGCGCCAGCTCCCACTGATAGAGCGCCGCCAATTCCTCGAACGGGCGATCGATCTCATTGCAAAGGGCATGAATGCTTTCCATGTGACGAGTCGTGCTGGCCGATTCACTCCGCGCATTGGAACGAGGAGAAGCTTCGCGCGCGTTACTCTCCTGGG
The DNA here is from genome assembly GCF_046115965.1 of Janthinobacterium sp. CG_23.3. Classification (NCBI taxonomy): domain Bacteria; kingdom Pseudomonadati; phylum Pseudomonadota; class Betaproteobacteria; order Burkholderiales; family Oxalobacteraceae; genus Janthinobacterium; species Janthinobacterium sp. CG_23.3. The sequence goes on from NZ_JBJXIB010000039.1 coordinate 40,787, forward strand.
AAACGATTGGGATCATAGTTCACCTCAACTTAAAGTTACGTTACGTCATGAAAAAAACGTACCTTGGAAAAAACATTGGAACCATATTTTTTGCGCACTAACCTCGATACATCATTTGTAACTGGCCATCCTTAAACGGCCCGTCGTACGAAACAGCGAGGCCAAGCCTTTAGTGTTTTGCTGCAGTTTTAAACCTATATAGCCGATAGCCAACGCTCCATCTTGAGTCGACGACGGTTCGGTTATGCCCGACAGTAGAGTTTTGGCAACTTCCAGGTCGTTTAGGCTACCAAGCCGATCTTGTAGTTGGGAGAGGGCAGAAATGTAGTGCTTGACGGCCTTGTTAGGCAAAAGATCGGAAAAAAACTCTGCGGCGTAGCGCGCTTTTTTTGCAGCGATACGAACTCGGTGTCGTGCTGACGCATCGTGTTGATTGGCAGAATTGACGCGACTGATGAGGCGCTTCTCTGCCTTTTTGAGTAATGGCGTCATCCCATCAACGGCACGTTTTGCTAGCGCTGACTTCTTCGAGAGATGCTCTTCTTTTCGCCAAGCTCGTCCATGAAACCAACCATTTAATTGCAATAAGAGTTCGGTGTAACGAGGCTCATGCAAGGAAAGTACGAGAGTTTGATGCAGCGACCTTGCTTGTGTTGTGGCCAGGGCTACGAGGCGCCCCTGGTTTGGCGTATTAATTTCATCCAGTGTCGAGGTAGCCAGCACGTCCCAATCCCGCGTGGCTCCGAGTTCTCCAGCTAACCAATCCAAGCTGACGCGGACTTCAGGTGGGAGCTTTGCCAATGGCTCAAACATATCTAACAGCGCTCGCAACCGCCGCAGACCCACTCTCATCTGGTGGAGACTTTCGACGCTCTGATTCAAAACGCCAGGCATGTTGGCTTCCATTTGTTGTAAACAGTTAAACCCCATGCAACGGAACGCATTCTCTAGACTCATTTTAGGGAGAAGTTTCACACGTCCCGCCTTGACCGGTTCGGGTGGCCGATTTTCCAGCATTGCGTATCCTCGTGCTGCCTTACTATCGTTCGAAAGTTCCAACGGTATGTCTCTGTGCAACGCGAGCGCGAGGTCGAACAGTTGCGTCGGATTACCTTTTTTCAGTTCAAATTCCAGCTCTTCGATTGGTAAATTCTGACCTCTACAATCAATATTGCCGGAGTCCAGCGAACACTCGACTTGTTGGCCATCCGGTAGGTCCAAATTCCAAATCGTACGATGGGTGGTGTTTGTGAAGATGGGGTACAGATGCTCGGCAACATTCGGAGATCGCAAGAGTTTGGCGATCCCCCTGTGCCAATATAACTTGAGACACCTACCCGATTAATTTAAAGTACAGCGGTAGGTTCCAACATGCACAACCGAAAGCATCAAATTAGCAG
>NZ_JBJXIB010000040.1:0-41934 GCF_046115965.1 Janthinobacterium sp. CG_23.3
CGAGGCGCCTGAGCGGGGCGGCCCGGTGCTGGTGCTGGGCTTCACCCCCCCCCCCCCCCCCCCCCCCCCCCCCCCCGAGCAGGTGCTGCGGGAGCGCGACCAGGTCGACATCGTGCGCGCCATCGGCGGCGGTTGAACGCCGGCGCGCACCGGCCGTACGTGAACGCAGCCTATCCACCCCAAGGGAAACGATTATGACTACCACTGACAACACCGACCTGCTGACCATCGCCGGCCAAACCTTTTCGTCGCGCCTGCTGGTGGGCAGCGGCAAGTACCGCGACCTGGCGCAAACGCGCGAGGCCACCGACGCCGCCGGCGCCGAGATCATCACGGTGGCGATCCGCCGCGTCAACATCGGCCAGGACCCGAAGGCGCCCAGCCTGCTGGACGTGCTGCCGCCGTCGCAGTATACGATTTTGCCGAACACGGCCGGCTGCTACAACGCCAAGGACGCCGTCTACACGCTGCAAATGGCGCGCGAGCTGCTGGGCGGGCGCAAGCTGGTCAAGCTGGAGGTGCTGGGCGACGAAAAGACGCTGTTCCCGCACATGCCGGAAACCCTGGTCGCCGCCGAGGCGCTGGTCAAGGACGGCTTCGACGTGATGGTGTATTGCAGCGACGACCCGATCCAGGCCAAGATCCTCGAGCAGATCGGCTGCGTCGCGGTGATGCCGCTGGCCTCGCTGATCGGCTCCGGCATGGGCATCCTGAACCCGTGGAACCTGTCCTTGATCATCGAGCAGGCCACGGTGCCGGTGCTGGTCGACGCCGGCGTCGGCACCGCGTCGGACGCCGCCATCGCCATGGAGCTCGGCTGCGACGGCGTGCTGATGAACACGGCGATCGCCGGCGCGCGCGACCCGGTGCGCATGGCGCGGGCGATGCGCCTGGCGGTGCAGGCCGGGCGCGAAGCCTTCCTGGCCGGGCGCATGCCCAAGCGCTTCGCCGCCGCGCCGTCGTCGCCGATGGCGGGACGCCTGGCATGACGCCGGCGCCGGTGCTGGTGTTCGCCGGCATCGACCCGTCCGGCGGCGCCGGCATCGCCGCCGACATCCTGGCCATCGCGGCCCAGGGCGGCCACGCGCTGCCGGTGGCCACCGCGTTGACGGTGCAAGACAACGACCGCGTGTTCGGCGTGCTGCCGGTCGACCCCGGCGTGGTGCGGCGCCAGGCCCAGGCGTTGATCGACAAGATCCGCGTGCGCGCCGTCAAAATCGGCATCCCCGGCAGCGCCGCCAACGCCCAGGCCATCGCCGAGTTGATCGCGCTGCTGCGCGAGCGCGATCCGCGGCTGCCGGTGGTGCTCGACCCGGTGCTGGCCAGCGGCAACGGCGACGCGCTCTCGCGCGGCGACGCGGTGCGGGCGCTGGCGCCGCTGCTGCCGCTGGTGACGCTGATCGTGCCGAACCTGCCGGAGGCGGCGCAAGCGAGCGGCCTGGCCGGCGCCGCCGACGCCGACCTGGCGGCGCAGGCGGCGACGCTGCGCGCGCGCGGCTGCGGCCACGTGCTGATCACCGGCGGCCACGCCGGCGGCGCGCTGGTGCGCAACCGCTGGTTCGGCCCCGACGGCGAGCGCGACTGGCATTTCCAGCGCCTGCCGGGCGCCTTCCACGGCAGCGGCTGCACCTTGGCCAGCGCCATCGCGGCGCTGCTGGCGCGCGGCCAGGGCATGGCCGAGGCGCTGGACGGCGCGCAAACCTACTGCCACCGGACGCTGGCGAGCGCCTATCCGATCGCGCCGGGGCAGTTGATGCCGCGGCGCTTCTGCTGACAACCAAAGGAAACACCATGCGTGGACTTTATCTGGTCACCCCGAACTGGGACGACACCGACAAGCTGCTCGACGTCACCGAACAGGCGCTGGCCGCCGGCGTCGCGCTGCTGCAATACCGCCACAAGAACGCCGACGCGGCGCTGCGCCGGGAGCAGGCCGCGGCCCTGCTGGCGCTGTGCCGCAAATACGCCTGCCCCCTGGTGATCAACGACTTCGTCGAACTGTGCCAGAGCCTGGACGCCGACGGCGTCCACGTCGGCGGCACCGACGCCTCGGTGGCGCAGGCGCGCGCCGCGCTCGGGCCGGGCAAAATCGTCGGCGCCTCCTGCTACGGCGACATGGCGCTGGCGCGCGCGGCGGCGGCGCAGGGCGCCAGTTACGTCGCCTTCGGCGGCTTCTACCCCTCGCTGGTGAAGCAATACCCGGTGACGACGGCGCCCGACATCGTGCTGCGGGCCAAGGCCGAGATCGCGCTGCCCTGCGTCGTCATCGGCGGCATGACGCCGGCCAACGCGGCGCCGCTGGCCGGGCGCGGCGCCGACATGGTCGCCGCCATCAGCAGCGTCTACCTGGCGGCGGACGTGGCGGCGGCGGTGGACGAATTTAATCTGTTGTTGGCGGCGCCGCGGCGCGGCTAAGCGTGCGCACCGGCGGGATCGGCTTATAATACCTCGTCGACACTGTCCTAAGCCCCTGCCATGACCCTTCCTAGCGCCATCAAACGACTGATTATAATTGTCGATGACGATCAATTGCTGTTGGAGTTCCTCGGCGAAGTGCTGCGCCACGCCGGCTACGAGACCATGCTGGCCTCGTCGGCCGAGGAGGCGTTGCGGCAGATCGCCGTGCGCGAGCCGGACCTGGCCCTGCTCGACATCCACATGCCCGGCATGTCCGGCCTGGACCTGGCCAAGCGCCTGCACGCCGACACCGCGGTGCCGTTCATGTTCCTGTCGGGCAGCGGCGACAGCGACTCGGGCAAGCAGGCCGCCGCCTACGGCGCGGTCGGCTACGTCGTCAAACCGGTCGACGAGGCGCGCCTGATGCCGGCCTTCGAGGCCGGCCTGGCGCGCGCCGACGAGATCCGCCAGCTGCGGCGCACCGAGCTGAACCTGAACTCGGCGCTGGCCGCCGGGCGCGAGACCAGCCTGGCCGTCGGCCTGTTGATGGGCAAGTTCCAAACCGACCGCAACACCGCCTTCGAGGTGCTGCGCGACCACGCCCGTTCGAGCCGGCGCAAAATCAACGAGATCGCCAACCAGTTGCTGGCCGCCGAGGAAACCTTGAACAGCCTGCACGGCGCGTTCAGCGCCCGCCACAAATCGAAATAGCGCGGAAACCACGCAACGGCGAAGGCCGGGGTCCGACCCCGGGTTGACGCCCCGGTGCCGGTTTGAACTTGACGCCAGCGCGATTCTAATTGCTTTGCGGAAAAAATGATGTAGACTGACTGTGTCGCGGCCTAAGCCCCAACCCGCCTTGCGCGCATTGCGACATGCCCTATCCCGGCCGCCTTCCCCTCGCGGCCGCGGCATATTCCTCGGCCCAGCTCCGCCGTCCAGCATTGTGATGCAGCAGCTTGCGCGTCGCCGGCCACAACGGTCGCCGCGCCCGGGTTGGCGCGCAGACAGGGGAGTTCGCACATGACCACCACCACCACCATAGCCGCGCCGTTGACCGAAACCTGCGCCACCGCGGCGCGCGCGCCCCTGTACGCAGTGGCGCCGGCCGCCGCCGCGCAACCGCGCGTGCTGCACATCGACACCGACGCCGACGCCGCGCTGTTGCTGGCCGCGCTGCTGATGCCGGAGGCGCGGGTGACGCACGCGCCGACGCTGGCCGCCGCCACCGCCGCGATCCGCCTGGCCGACTACAGCCTGGTGGTGCTGGACCCGGACCTGCCGGACGGCGACGGCGCGGCCCTGCTCGACGTGCTGCAATGCGCGGCCACGCCGCCGGCGCTGCTGTTGTACGCGGCGCGCGACAGTATCTGGCGCGGCGCCGCCGACGCCGCGCTGCTCAAGCCGGCGACGTCGATGCGCCAGTTGGCGCGCGCGCTGACGCAATTGCTGGCCGGCGAGCCCGGTTGCGACGCCGCGCACGCGAGCGCTGTATCCACGCCGGCCGGCTCTTGATATGATGTGCGGGGCCGGCGCCTGCGTTGACAGGCCGGTCGGTCCGGCAACCCCATATCACAGGATAAAAACATGAAAACCAGAGCAGCCATCGCTTGGAAGGCGGGACAGCCGCTGACGATTGAAGAAGTCGAGTTGGGCGGTCCCCGCGAGGGCGAGGTGCTGGTCGAAATCAAGGCCACCGGCATCTGCCATACCGATTACTACACGCTGTCGGGCGCCGATCCGGAGGGCATCTTCCCGTCCATCCTCGGCCACGAGGGCGCCGGCGTCGTCGTCGACGTGGGCGCGGGCGTGAAAAGCCTGAAAAAAGACGACCACGTGATTCCGCTGTACACGCCGGAATGCCGCCAGTGCAAATTCTGCCTGTCGCGGAAAACCAATCTGTGCCAGTCGATCCGCTCGACCCAGGGCCGCGGCCTGATGCCGGACGCCACCTCGCGCTTCTCGATCGACGGCAAGCCGATCTTCCACTACATGGGCACGTCGACGTTCTCCAACTACATCGTGGTGCCGGAAATCGCGCTGGCGAAGATCCGCGAAGACGCGCCGTTCGACAAGGTGTGCTACATCGGCTGCGGCGTCACCACCGGCGTCGGCGCGGTGCTGTTTACCGCCAAAGTCGAGGCGGGCGCCAACGTGGTCGTGTTCGGCCTGGGCGGCATCGGCCTGAACGTGATCCAGGCCGCCAAAATGGTCGGCGCCGACAAGATCATCGGCGTCGACATCAACCCGGCGCGCCAGGCCATGGCGCGCAAGTTTGGCATGACCCACTTCGTCAACCCGAAAGAGGTCGAGAACGTCGTCGACAGCATCGTCCAGATCACCGACGGCGGCGCCGACTACAGCTTCGAGTGCATCGGCAACACCACCACCATGCGCCAGGCGCTGGAGTGCTGCCACAAGGGCTGGGGCCAGTCGATCGTCATCGGCGTCGCGGCGGCCGGCGAGGAAATCTCGACCCGGCCGTTCCAGCTGGTGACGGGGCGGGTGTGGAAGGGTTCGGCCTTCGGCGGCGCGCGCGGGCGCACCGACGTGCCGAAGATCGTCGACTGGTATATGGAGGGCAAGCTGAATATCGACGACCTGATTACCCACAGCTTGCCGCTGGAACGCATCAACGAAGGCTTTGATTTGATGAAGAGCGGCGAGTCGATCCGCTCGGTAGTGATCTACTAATAATAAAAACCAGTTGCGGCGCAGCGGGCCTGGCCCGCCGCGCCGCTTTTTTTTGCCGGTTCGCCGCGCAATAAAATACAAGACAGCCGCGCCGGCGCTGCTAGACTGGGGTTTTTGACGCGCACGGGAGGCGCCCATGGACGATACGGTCCGGTATCACCGGGTGGCCCAGACCCCGGGCCTGATCCTTAGCGAGGGCAGGTACCGCGAGCAGGCGTTCGAGCGCCATTACCACCTCGACTACCACATCGGCCTGCTCTGCGACGGCCTGCAGCGCCAGGAGTCGGGCGGGCGCCGCGTGCTGCTGGGGCCGGGCGCGATCTCGGTGATGCCGCCCGGTGAAATGCACGACGGCAGCGGCGAAGGCGACGCCGCCTTCACGCTGCGCACCTTCCGCGTCGAGCCGGCGCTGCTGCACGGCCTGGCCGGCGAGTTGGCCGGCGGCGGCCGCGCGCCGCAACTGGCGCCGCGCAGCATCGCCGAGCCGCGCTTGTTCCGCCAGTTGCTGACCCTGCACCAGGAGTTGCAGCACGGCGTGGATATCCTCGCGCAGGAGCAGCGCTGGCTCGATGTGCTCGGGCATTTGCTGCAGCCCGGCGCGGCCCCGGGCGATGGCGGCGGATCGTGCTTTTCGATGCGCGACTGGCAACGCCTCAGCGACTATTGCCACGCCCATTACGCGAGCAAGATCAGCATCGACCAGTTGGCGCGGTTGTGCGAACTGGGGCGTTTCCAGTTTTTACGCCGCTTCAAGAATACGGTGGGCATGACGCCGCACGCCTGGCTGACCCGGCTGCGGCTGGAGCGCGCCTGCGCCGCGCTGCGCCGGGGCGGCCGCCTGGTGGCCGACGTCGCGCAGGAAAGCGGCTTCTACGACCAGAGCCACTTCAACCGCGCCTTCCGCCTGGCCTACGGCGTGCCGCCTTCGCGGTATTGAGAGGGGGGGCGCTAGTCGAGCAGTCGGCGCGCCGTCTCCAGCAGGTGGTCGACGTCGTCCGCGCTGGTACAAAACGAGGTGACCAGGCGCACCACGCCGGCGCCCCAGCGCGAGTGGTAAAAGCTGAATCCGCGCGCCTGCAGGGCGTCGATGAGCGCCGCCGGCATCGCGCAAAAGACGATGTTGGCCTGCACCGGCCCCGGCAGCGTCACGCCCGGCAACTGGCGCAAACCCTGTGCCAGCCGCGCCGCCATGGCGTTGGCGTGGCGCGCGTTGTGCAGCCACAGGTCGTCGGCCAGGTAGGCCTCCATCTGCGCCGACAGCAAGCTCATCTTCGACAGCAAATGGCCGCCGCGCTTGCGCCGGTAAGCCATTTGCTCGCCCAGCAAGAGGTCGAACAGGACGATCGCCTCGGCCGCCAGCGCGCCGTTCTTGGTGGCGCCGAAGGACAGCGCGTCGACGCCGGCCTGCCAGGTCAGTTGCGCCGGCGTGCAGTCCAGCGCCACCAGCGCGTTGGCGAAGCGGGCGCCGTCCATGTGCAGGCGCAGGCCGTTGGCGCGGCACAGCGCGCCGATCTCGGCCACCTGGGCAACGCTGTAGATGCTGCCGAGCTCGGTCGCCTGGGAAATGCTGACGCAGGCCGGCTGGGTCGAATGGACGTCGCCGACCTTGCGGGCGGCGGCCGGCGCGAGCTGGCGCGGATCGATGCGGGCGGCCGCGCCGCCCAGCGGCACCAGCTTGGCGCCGCTGTAGAACTCGGGCGCGCCGCATTCGTCGTTGTTGATGTGGCTGTCGGCGTGGCACAGCACGTTGCCCCAGGGCGGCGTCAGCGCGGCCAGCGCCAAGGCGTTCGCGGCCGAGCCGGTCGGCACCAGGAAGACGCTGGTCTGCGTGTCGAACAGCTCGGAGAAGCGCTGCTCGACGCGGCGGGTGCGGGCGTCGTTGCCGTAGGGCTGGGCCGGGCCGGCGCCGCAGTCGGCGATGGCGGCCATGACGGCGGCGGCGGCGCCGGCGGTATTGTCGCTGGTGAAGCTCAGATTTGGCGCCCGGCGCCCGTTCGGATGGTTCTGCTGCATGGGATTGCCTGTCGCGGTGGTGGATCGGGGTGCCACTGTCGCATCCGCCGCCGCCGCCGCCTTGTAAAAAAGTGCGGGGCGCGGACGGCGCCAAATCCGCCGGCCCATCCCGGTATAATCACGGCATGCAAAAACTTCTTCACAACCTCAATCCCGAACAACTGGCCGCCGTCACCCTGCCAGCCCAGAACGCCTTGATCTTGGCCGGCGCCGGCTCCGGTAAAACGCGCGTGCTGACCACCCGCATCGCGTGGCTGATCCAGACCGGGCAGGTGTCGCCGGCCGGCGTTCTGGCCGTGACCTTCACCAACAAGGCCGCCAAGGAAATGATGACGCGGTTGTCGGCGATGTTGCCGATTAACACGCGCGGCATGTGGATCGGTACCTTCCACGGCCTGTGCAACCGCCTGCTGCGCACCCACCACCGCGACGCCGCCTTGCCGCAGACCTTCCAGATCCTCGACTCGCAGGACCAGTTGTCGGTGATTAAGCGCTTGTTGAAGGCGAACAACGTCGACGACGAGAAGTTCCCGCCGAAGACCTTGATGTATTTCATCAACAACGCGAAGGACCAGGGCTTGCGCGCCGACAAGGTCGACGCCTACGACGCCAACGAGCGCAAGCTGGTCGAGCTGTACCAAATGTACGACGACCAGTGCCAGCGCGAGGGCGTGGTCGACTTCGCCGAACTGTTGCTGCGCACCTACGAGCTGCTGTGCCGCAACCAGCCGCTGCGCGAGCATTACCAGGCGCGCTTCCGCCACATCCTGGTCGACGAGTTCCAGGATACCAATAATTTGCAGTACAACTGGCTCAAGCTGCTGGCCGGTCACGGCGGCCGCGACGGCGGCGCGCTGTTCGCCGTCGGCGACGACGACCAGAGCATCTACGCCTTCCGCGGCGCCAACGTCGGCAACATGACTTCCTTCGAGCACGAGTTCCAGGTCAAGAACATGATCAAGCTGGAGCAGAACTACCGCTCGCACGGGCACATCCTCGACAGCGCCAACATGCTCATCGCCAACAACAGCAAGCGCCTGGGCAAGAACCTGCGCACCGACGCCGGCCACGGCGAGCCGGTGCGGGTGTACGAGGCCAGCTCCGACCTGCAAGAGGCGCAGTGGATCATCGAGGAATCGAAGAACCTGATCGCCGAGGGCGCCTCGCGCAGCGAGATCGCGGTGCTGTACCGCTCGAACGCGCAGTCGCGGGTGATCGAGCACGCGTTGTTCTCGGCCGGCATCGCCTACCACGTCTACGGCGGCCAGCGCTACTTCCAGCGCGCCGAGGTCAAGCACGTGATCGCCTACCTGCAACTGATGGACAATCCGCACAACGACTCGGCCTTCCTGCGGGTGGTCAACTTCCCCACGCGCGGCATCGGCATGCGTTCGATCGAGGCCTTGCAGGCCGCCTCCGGGCAGTACGGCATTTCCCTGTACGCGGCCGTGCCTTACGTGGCCGGCAAGGCCGGCTCGTCGCTGGCCGGCTTCGTCAAGCTGGTCGAGGGCGTGCGCTTTGAAACCCAGCAACTGGCGCTGCCGGAAATGGTGCGCGTGGTGCTGGAGGCCAGCACCTTGCTGCGCCATTACCAGAACGAGAAGGAGGGCGCCGACCGCATCGAGAACCTGGAGCAGATGGTCAACGCCGCCACCCAGTTCGTTTCCGAAGAGGGCTTCGGCCAGGGCGCGCCGGCGTACCTGGGGCCGGCGGCCCAGGCGCAGTCCGGCGTGCCGGTCACGCTGCGGGACGGCATCGAGATCGTCGACGCCGACGCGCCGCTGCCGGCGGTGATGTCGCCGCTGTCGGCCTTCCTGTCGCACGCCTCGCTGGAGGCCGGCGACAACCAGGCCCAGGCCGGCCAGGACGCCTTGCAGATGATGACGGTGCACTCGGCCAAGGGGCTGGAGTTCGACAACGTCTTTATCACCGGGCTGGAGGAGGGCTTGTTCCCACACGAAAGCAGTTCGAAGGAGGACGGCGGCGTCGAGGAGGAGCGGCGCCTGATGTACGTGGCGATCACGCGCGCGCGCCAGCGCCTGTACATGAGTTTTTCGCAGACGCGCATGCTGCACGGCCAGACCCGCTACAACATGAAGTCGCGCTTTTTCGACGAGTTGCCGGAGGAGTCGCTGAAGTGGTTGTCGCCGAAGGTGCAGGCGAACTGGTTCGGCAACAAGAAATCGGCCTGGGACACCGCGCCGATGAGCAGCGCCGGCTCCGACAACGCGATCGCGCAAAAGATCGCGCACAAGGCCAGCGGGCCGGGCTGGCGCATCGGCGAGTCCGTGGCGCACGGCAAGTTCGGCGAGGGCGTCATCGTCAACATCGAGGGCGGCGGCAGCAACGCCCGTGCCCAGATCAACTTCGGGCAATATGGCATGAAAGTGCTCGACTTGAGCATCGCCAAGCTGGAGCGTTTGGGCAGGTAAGCGCCGGGCGGCGCCGACCCGGGGGGCGGACCTGAAGGTCGGCCCCCGCTGGCGCTCACGGCGCGGGCTTGTCCAGCGAGACGCCCTGCGGCGCGCCGAAGATTTGCCGGTAGCTGGCGTAGAACGAGCAGTGCATGATCACCGTCAGTACCACCGACAGCGGCACCATCACCTGCATCGCCAGGTCGCTGCGGCCGAAAATCAGCAACAGGATCTGGCTGGCCAGCACGCTGATGCCGAACCAGGTCAGCGCGAACACGACGAAGGCCTTGAACGAGCGCAGCACGGCGAAAAAGCTGAAGAAGACGGCTTTGCCCACGCTCATGTTTTGCCAGTAGATCAACGGCGCGGCGAAGCAAAACCCCATCGCCGCCGGCACGTACAGCGCAATCGCCAGCAGGATCGCGGCGCCGATGTCGGACTCCTTGACGACGGCCGACTGACCGTCGATCTGCCCGGTCATCAACTGCCAGAACACGCCGCCGTCGGCCAGCGACGAGGCGCCGATGGCCAGCACCGCCATGCTGATGTACAGCACGCCCAGCGCGAACAGCATCGGAAAGGCCGGCTTGCGAAAACCGCTCAGCAGCAGGTTCGGGAACACCCGCTGGCCCTGCTCGATGTGCCGGCAGCCTTGCAGGAAGGCGACCGAGAATACCGGTACCAGGATCACCGGCAACACCTGGCCGAGCAGCGGCACCACGCTGACGAGCAGCATGCAAAACATATAGCCGAGGAACAGCGTCGACATGCCGCCCGGCTGCTTGCGGAACAGGCCGAAACCTTGTTTGACCCAGAGCCAGCCTGTCATTGCGGGTAGTTTTACCATCAGAACAGCACCGGTGCCGGGGTGGCGATGCGTTCGCGCAGAATCCGCTCGAAATGCGCCGGATCGTGCGGCGTCAACATTTCCGCCTCGCGCGGCAGGTGGAAGTCGTACAGGCGCGAGAGCCAGAAGCGCAGCGCGGCGGCGCGCAGCATCGGCTGCCACGCGGTTTGCTCGTCGTCGCTGAACGGGCGCACCGCGTGGTAGGCGTCGAGCAGCGCGCGCGCGCGGGCGACGTCGAGCACGCCGGTGTCGAGCGCGATGCACCAGTCGTTGACGGTGACGGCGACGTCGAACAACCAGCTGTCGCAGCCGGCGAAGTAAAAGTCGAAGAAGCCGGTCAGGCGCTCGCCGTCGAACATGACGTTGTTGCGGAACAGGTCGGCGTGCACCGGGCCGCGCGGAATCGCCTTGTAGGCGTCGTAACTGGCGAAGGCGTCCTGGAAGTGCATTTCGGCGCGCAACAGGTGGGCGTTGCTGTCGGACAGGAAGGGTAGCACCTCGGGCGTGGTGGCGTTCCACCAGTCCAGGCCGCGCAGGTTCGGCTGGCGCAGCGGGAAGTCGCGCGCGGCAAGGTGCATCTTGGCCAGCATGGCGCCGACGGCGGCGCAATGGACCGGCCGCGGCGCCATCTGCGAACTGCCGTCGAGCTTGCTGACGATGGCCGCCGGCTTGCCCTGCAGCGCGGCCAGCAGCGCGCCGTCGGCGTTGGCGATCGGCGCCGGCACCAGCACGCCGCGCTCGGCCAGGTGGCGCATCAGGTTCAGATAAAACGGCAACTGCTCGAACGTCAGCTTTTCAAAGATCGTCAGCACAAATTCGCCGCGCTCGGTATTGATGAAAAAATTGCTGTTCTCAATGCCGGAGGCGATACCTTTGAGCGCCAATGGCTTGCCGAGGGGGAATTGGGTGATCCACTGGCTGACATCGTCCAGGCTGAGCGGGGTAAAAACTGCCATGAGGGAAAAGATAAAAGTGGGTGGGTCGAAAAAAACGCCGACGCGGCGCCGCTTGCTGCGCCGCGGCGGGACGTCGGTGGCTTACTTGGCGGGCGGCGGCGGCGCGTTGTCGGCCGCTTCCTGTTCTTTCGGGTCTTGCTTTTTCTTGCCCGGGCCAAACTCCATCACCTTCCACTGCGGGCCGCGATTGGCGCTGCCGGTCAGGTCGCCGGGCACGGCGCTGCCGGCCGGGGTGTTCGGCTTGACGTAATACGTGCTCTTGCCGGTGGTGACCTTGACCTCGGTGACCTTGCCCTGCTCGCGCTTCTCGGTGATTTTCTTCTCGGCCGGGGCGGTGACGGTGATGGGCGCGTCGCCGGACTCGTCGAGCTTCTCCAGCTTGGGCGGGGCCGAGCTGGGCGTTTGCGCGCCGGCCGCGGCCGACAACGCCAACAGGGACAGGGCCAGGAATTGCCGGAATATGGATATGCGCATCATGATATGGTATCGCTTCAGTTGGACCGCAAAGAATGGCGTTGTGCTAGTCATTGTAACAAACCGCCACGCCGCATGTTTCAAATGCGTTGAATATGCGCAAAAGCGGCAAAACCGCCGCGCGCCGCGACAACCCTGGGCTCGGGTCGCTATATGGCGCTTTTTTTGCCAGCGAGAATGGGGCGCGGCGCGGGCGGGCGGCGTAAACTCTGCGATAATCGTGTCATTCCAGTACCTTCTTCCGCCCGCACCTTGCGCGGCACATCACTTTTCAATGGCATTATGCAAAAAACCCTGCTGTTAGTTGACGGTTCCAGTTACCTGTATCGCGCCTTCCACGCGCTGCCCGATTTGCGCGGCCCCGGCGGTGTGCCGACCGGCGCCATGCACGGCATGATCAATATGCTGCGCCGCCTGCGCGCCGATTTCCCGGCCGCCTTCATTGCCTGCGTGTTCGACGCCAAGGGCAAGACCTTCCGCGACGAGATGTATTCGGAGTACAAGGCCCAGCGGCCGTCGATGCCGCCCGACCTGGCGCTGCAGATCGAGCCCATCCACCAGGCCGTGAAGGCGATGGGCTGGCCGATCCTGATGGTCGAGGGGGTCGAGGCCGACGACGTCATCGGCACCCTGGCGGTGCAGGCCGCCGCCGCCGGCATGAGCGTGGTGGTGTCGACCGGCGACAAGGATCTGGCCCAGTTGGTCAACGCCCAAGTGACGCTGATCAACACGATGAGCAACGAGACGTTCGACGAGGCGGCCGTGCTGGCCAAGTTCGGCGTGCCGCCGAACCGCATCATCGACTACCTGTCGCTGATCGGCGACGCCGTCGACAACGTGCCGGGCGTGTCCAAGTGCGGTCCGAAGACGGCGCTGAAGTGGCTGGCGGCCTACGACAGCCTGGAGGGCGTGATCGCCAACGCCGCCAGCGTCGGCGGCGCGGTCGGCGAGAACCTGCGCAAGGCGCTCGACTGGCTGCCGCGGGCGCGCGCCCTGATTACCGTCAAGACCGACTGCGACCTGTCCGGCCACATGGTGTCGATCGCCGAGTCGCTGGGGGCGCTGGACGAGGACAAGGCGACCCTGCTGGCGTTCTACGAACAATACGGCTTCAAGTCGCTGTTGCGCGACATCGGCGCCGGCCAGGCGGCGGCCGGCTCGGCGGCGCTGAATTCGCCCACCGGCGACCTGTTCGGCAACGTCGACGCCGAGGCCGCCCCGGCGCAGTATGAAACCGTGCTCACCGAGGCCCAGCTCGACGTCTGGCTGGCGCGCATCGACGCCGCCGCGCTGACCGCGGTCGACACCGAAACCACCTCGCTGGAACCGATGACGGCGCAAATGGTCGGCATGTCGCTGTCGTGCGAGCCGGGCGTGGCCGCCTACATCCCGATGGCCCACCGCTACGCCGGCGCGCCGCAGCAACTGTCGCGCGACTACGTGCTGGGCAAGCTCAAGCCGTGGCTGGAGGACGCCAGCAAGCCCAAGCTGGGGCAGAACCTGAAGTACGACAGCCATATCTTCGCCAACCACGGCGTGGCGCTGCGCGGCATCGCGCACGACACGCTGCTGCAGTCGTACGTGTTCGAGTCGCACAAGACGCACGACATGGACAGCCTGGCGCTGCGCCACCTGAACCGCAAGACCGTTCCCTTCGTCGACGTGTGCGGCAAGGGCGTCAACCAGATCTGCTTCGACCAGGTGGAAATCGGCGTCGCCACCGGCTACGCCGCCGAGGACGCCGACGTCACGCTGTGCCTGCACAAGGCGATGTGGGGCCACGTCGACGGCGACGCCCACCTGACCACGATTTACCGCGACATCGAGATGCCGACCGCGGTGGTGCTGCAAAAGATCGAGCGCAACGGCGTGCTGATCGACGCCGAGCTGTTGAACGTCCAGTCGAACGAGCTGGGCAAGCGCATCCTCGAACTCGAGCAAAAAGCCTACGAGCTGGCCGAGCAGCCGTTCAACCTCGGCTCGCCGAAGCAGATCGGCGAGATTTTCTTCGACAAGCTGAAACTGCCGGTGATTAAAAAGACCCCGACCGGCGCGCCCTCGACCGACGAGGAGGTGCTGCAAAAGCTGGCCGAGGACTATCCGCTGCCGAAGATCTTGCTGGAATACCGCGGCATGGCCAAGCTGAAGTCGACCTACACCGACAAGCTGCCGAAGATGATCAACGCCGACACCGGCCGCGTCCACACCAACTACGCGCAGGCGGTGGCGGTGACGGGCCGGCTGGCCTCGAACGACCCGAACCTGCAGAATATTCCGATCCGCACCAAGGAGGGCCGGCGCATCCGCGAAGCGTTCATCGCGCCGCCGGGCAGCGTCATCGTCTCGGCCGACTATTCGCAGATCGAATTGCGCATCATGGCGCATATTTCGGGCGACGAGGCGATGTTGCGCGCCTTCGCCGAGGGCGTCGACATCCACCGCGCCACCGCCGCCGAGATCTTCGGCGTGGCGGCCGCCGAGGTGCAGAGCGAGCAGCGCCGCTACGCCAAGGTGATCAACTTCGGGCTGATCTACGGCATGAGCGCCTTCGGCCTGGCCGCTAACCTCGGGGTCGACCGCGCCGCCGCGCAAAGCTATATCGACCGCTACTTCGCCCGCTTCGCCGGCGTCAAGCAATACATGGACGACACCCGCCTGCAGGCGAAGGCGCGCGGCTACGTTGAAACCGTGTTCGGCCGGCGCCTGTGGCTGCCCGAGATCAACTCGCCGAACGGCCCGCGCCGCCAGGGCGCCGAACGGGCCGCGATCAACGCGCCGATGCAGGGCACCGCCGCCGACCTGATCAAGCTGGCGATGATCGCCGTGCAGGGCTGGCTGGAAACGGACGCGCTGCAAACGAAGATGATCATGCAGGTGCACGACGAGCTGGTGCTGGAGGTGCCGCAGGCCGAGCTGGCGCTGGTGCGCGAAAAGCTGCCGGCGCTGATGGCCGGCGTGGCGCAGCTGAAAGTGCCGCTGACGGCCGAAGTCGGCGTCGGTAAGAATTGGGACGAGGCGCATTAACACCACCCGGGCCGCTGCGCCAATGTTAGCGTGGCGCAGGTCGGCTTACGCCGACCTGCCAAACCTGGACCCGGTCGGATTCACCACCCACAGGAGGAAACGCATGGATGATTTGCTCAAGGATGGCCACAGTTTGCTCAGCGAGACCGGTCAAGCGGACGGGATCGACCGGCGCGACTTCCTGACAGTGGCGCTGGGCAGCGGTTTCGCCGCCGCCACCTTGCCGGTGGCGGCGCAAAGCCTGATCAAGACCGACGCCACCGGCTTAAGCGCCGGCACCGTCGGCGTCGTGGTGGGCGGCCAGACCGTGCCGGTCTACCGCGCCCAGCCCGACGGCAAAAGCAACTTGCCGGTGATCCTGGTGGTGTCGGAGATTTTCGGCGTGCACGAGCACATCGCCGACGTCGCCCGGCGCTACGCCAAGCAGGGTTATCTGGCGCTGGCGCCGGCATTGTTCGTGCGCCAGGGCGACCCGGGCATGGCCGCCAGCGTCGCCGAGGTGATGAAAGAGATCGTCTCGAAGACGCCGGACCGGCAAGTGATGGCGGACCTGGACGCGGTGGTGGCCTGGGCCGCCAACAACGGCGGCAACGTCGACAAGCTCGGTATCACCGGCTTTTGCTGGGGCGGGCGCATCACCTGGCTGTACGCGGCGCACAACCCGCGCGTCAAGGCGGGCGTGGCCTGGTACGGCCGCCTGGTCGGCGAGTCCAGCCCGATCACCCCGCGCCACCCGGTCGACGTCGCGCCGACCTTGACGGCGCCGGTGCTGGGCCTGTACGGCGGCAAGGACAGCGGCATCGCGCTCGAATCGATTGAAACAATGAAAGCGGCGCTGGCCAAGGGCGGCGCCAAGTCGGCCTTCGTGGTCTACCCGGAGGCCGGCCACGCCTTCAACGCCGACTACCGGCCCAGCTACGTCGAAGCCGCCGCCAAGGACGGTTTCGGCCGTTCCCTGGCCTGGTTTCGGGAAAACGGCGTGATCTGACGAACGCGAAGTGCCGCCGGGCTGTAAAATGCCCGGTTTGCGTCGCCGTTTGAGCGCGCACAGCACAGGACAGGGGCGCCGCACGCATCGCGCCCCGGCATAAAAGGTAAGCAAAATCGATCCGATACTCATTTCCATTTTGCTCGCGACGACGATCGCGGGCGTGTTCAGTATTACGGCGGCGGCGATTTTTTCGTTCGCGCTGCTGTCGAAGATGGTCGAGCGCATGGTCAGCCTGTCGGTTGGCATCATGCTGTCGACCTCGCTGCTGCATGCGCTGCCGGAGGCGTTCGAATCGCAGGCGGACCCGCGCAGCCTGTTCGCGACCTTGCTGGCGGGCCTGCTGGCCTTCTTCATGCTGGAGAAATTCGCCATCCTGCGCCACTCGCACCACCACGAGGGCGACGGCCACCACCACGCGCACGGCCACGACAAGCACGAGGCCGGCAAGGCCGGCTGGATGATCCTGGTCGGCGACGGCATGCACAATTTCACCGACGGCATCCTGATCGCGGCGGCCTTCCTGGCCGACCCGAAACTGGGCCTGGTCACCGGCCTGGCCATCATCGCCCATGAAATCCCGCAGGAAATCGGCGACTTCATCGTGCTGCTCAACGCCGGCTTCTCGCGCACCCGCGCCTACGTCTTCAATTTGCTGTGCAGCCTGATGGCGGTGGCCGGCGGCCTGCTCGGCTACTTCACGCTGGACCACGCCAGCCACCTGATCCCGTACGTGCTGGTGTTCGCCTCGTCGGGCTTCATCTACATCGCCGTCAGCGACCTGATGCCGCAAATGCAGCGCCGCGCCACCTTGCGCGAAACCATCCCGCAGATCCTCTTGATCGGGCTGGGCGTGGTCATCGTACTGTTCCTGACGCGCCACAACCACGGCTGAACCCCGGCTGCCGAGCGTATGGTGTACTGCGCTTGTGTATGCTCAAGCATTGCACGAGCGCAACAGATGTGCCCGGACGCGTACCCAGTTATGATGGCGTGTCTCGACTAAACCAGTAAGGGGCGCATGATGGACGTCGAACAAACCATTCCGGTCGAATCAAGCACAGTGTTGTCAAAGACAGATCAACGACGCCTTGAGCGGCTTGCCAAACTTGCCGGCCGGACCCCGCAGTCGATGTTGCGCTTCGTCTTAAGGGACGGTTTCGCCGCCTGTGAAGAAAGCGTCCTGGAAAGCCAAAAAGCCGACCATGAGTTTGCTACCGGGAAGAGTTTTGATCACGCCGAAGTGATGCGGTCTGCCAGGCAACTACTGAACGCGCATGAAAAACGCCACGGTCAAGCCGACTAGCTTGACCGTGCGCTGGTCAGCCAGGGCACGACACGCGTTTCTCAACTCGCTCACCCGCGCAGAGGCAATATCAAAAACCTTGATAGTCGATTGAGCACGCGTGCTCTGCGAACGCCCCGTCAGGCGCCGGTGGCCACCGGCCGCGCCGGGTCGGCGCACCATTCGCTCCACGAGCCCGGGTACAGCGCGGCGCCGTGCAGGCCGGCCACTTCCAGGGCCAGCAGGTTGTGGCAGGCGGTCACGCCGGAGCCGCATTGCATGATGGCGTGTTGCGGCGCGTCGAACAGCGATAGGAACGCGCGTTTCAGTTCGACGGCGTCCTTGAAGCGGCCGTCGGCCTGCAGGTTGTCCTTGAAGAAACGGTTCCTGGCGCCCGGGATGTGGCCGCCGACCGGGTCGATGGTTTCGTTCTCGCCGCGGAAGCGCTCCGGCGCGCGGGCGTCGACCACGGTGTCGGCGCCGCCGTGCAGGTTGGCCAGCACGGCGGCGACGTCGACGGTGCGGGTCAGCGTGTGTTTTTCGACGATGTTGCCGAGCGCGCGCGGCGCCAGCGGCGTCACCAGCGGCAGCTCCCGCGCCTGCCAGGCTGCCAGGCCGCCGTCGAGCACCGCCACCGCCGGGTGGCCGATCCAGCGCAGCAACCACCACAGCCGCGCCGCGAACATGCCGCCGTGGGCGTCGTAGGCCACCACTTGCGAGCCGTCGTTGACGCCCCAGGCGCGCAGGGTGGCGACCAGCGCGTTGCGCTCGGGCAGCGGGTGGCGGCCGCGGAAGGCGCCGTCCGGACCAAGCTTGGCGCCGGACAGGTCGGCGTCGACGCCGGCGAACTGGGCGTTCTGGATGTGGCCGGCGGCGAAGGCGTCGCGCCCGGCGTCCGGGTTCATCAGGTCGTGGCGGCAGTCGAGGATGATCCAGTCCGGGTCGGTCAAATGCTGCGCCAGCGCGTTGGCGCTGATCAGGGTCGTGTGCATCGGCAGTCTCCTTAAACTTCGCTTGCGATGGGATCGGTGCGGGCTATCGCGGCGCCGCGTTCGGTGTTGCGGGTATTGTAATAGGTCGCGGCGATGCCGGAGCAGAGTATCACGCCGATGCCGGCCCAGCCGTGCCAGTCGAAGACG
This sequence comes from Janthinobacterium sp. CG_23.3, assembly GCF_046115965.1. NCBI lineage: Bacteria > Pseudomonadati > Pseudomonadota > Betaproteobacteria > Burkholderiales > Oxalobacteraceae > Janthinobacterium > Janthinobacterium sp. CG_23.3. The sequence continues at coordinate 18,232 of NZ_JBJXIB010000040.1, forward strand.
TCGCCGAAGATCAGCACGCCCCAGGCGCTGGAGAAGACGATGCCGGTGTATTGCAGGTTGGCCACCACCAGCGTCTTGCCGAGGCGGTAGGCGCGCGTCATCGCCATTTGCGCCATCGTCGCGCACAGGCCGATGCCCAGCAGCAGCAAGCCGCCCTGCGCGGTGGTGTGGGCGTGCCAGGTCACCGGCCCCAGGCCGGCGCTGGCGATGTTGCCGAACAGGCCGGCGAGGAAGTTGACGATGGAGAAGTAGAAGACCACGCGGTATTCGGGTTCGCCCTGCAGGCCCAGCTTGCGCACCTGCAGGTAGGCCAGCGCCGACAGCATGCCCGACACCAGCGCGGTGAGCGCGCCGGACAGTTGCTGCGATTCGAACACCGGTTGCAGCAGCAGCGTGACGCCGACAAAGCTCATCGCGATGGCGGCCATCAGCGGCCACTCGACGTGGTTCCTGGCGTGCCACCAGCCGGCGCACAGCAGGATCAGGGCCATCCAGATCGGCGCCATGTAGTTGAGCGTCATCGCGGTGGCCAGCGGCAGGATGGCGATGGCGTAAAACCACAGCCACAGCGCGACCACGCCGACGATGCCGCGCCACAGGTGGCCGCCGACGAAGCGCGTTTTGAAGCTGCCGCCCTGGTACAGGATCATGCAGCACATCACCGTCATGCCGACCATGCCGCGGTACATGACGATTTCCGACGTCGAGTACAGGCTCGACGCCAGTTTCACACACACGCCCATGATGGCGAACATAAAGCTGGCAAACAGCATCCACAACGATTGCATGTGATCCTTAGGGGCGGGGCGGGGCGGGGCGGGGTGGGGCGGCGGTGCGCGGCGCTTACAAATCGATCATGCTGCGGTACCACTCATGGAAATGCTGCATGCCGTCTTCCATCGGCGACTGGTACGGTCCGGCCTCGCTGACGCCGCGGCGCATCAAGACCCGGCGCCCGGCGTCCATGCGCAGCGCGATCTCGTCGTCTTCGACGCAGGTTTCCATGTAGGCGGCGCGCTCGGCTTCGATGAATTCGCGCTCGAACAGCACGATTTCCTCGGGGTAATAGAACTCGACGACGTTGCGCGTCTTTTGCGGGCCGTCCGGCCACAGCGTCGAGACGATCAGCACGTGCGGATACCATTCGACCATGATGTTCGGGTACAGCGTCAGCCAGATCGCGCCATACGGCGGCGGCGTGCCGCCGCGGAACTTCAGCACCTGCTCCTGCCAGCGCTGGTAGACCGGCGAGCCGGACTTGAGCAAGCCCTTGTGCACGCCGACGGTCTGCACGCTGTAGTCGCCGCCGAATTCCCAGCGCAGGTCGTCGCAACTGACGAAGCTGCCCAGGCCCGGGTGGAAGGGCTCGACGTGGTAATCCTCCAGATAGACTTCAATGAAGGTTTTCCAGTTGTAGTTGCACTCGTGCACTTCGACGTGGTCGAACATGTAGGTCGAGAAATCCAGGTCCGGCGCCACCGACAGTTGCTTGAGCTTGTCCATGACGTGGTAGCCGTTTTGCTCGAACAGCAGGCCGTTCCAATTTTGCAAGGGCGTCTTCGACAGGTTCAGGCACGGCGTTTCGGCGAAGTGCGGCGCGCCGATCAGTTCGCCCTTCAAGTCGTAGGTCCAGCGGTGCAGCGGGCAGACGATGTTGTTGGCGTTGCCGCGGCCGTTGAACATCAGCGCCTGGCGGTGGCGGCAGACGTTCGACAGCACCTCGACGCCGTTGGCGTTGCGCACCAGCATGCGACCCTCGTGCTCGGAAGCGAGGGTGGCGAAATCGCCGACGTTCGGCACCATCAGCTCGTGCCCGACGTAGCGCGGGCCGGCTTGGAACAATTGCTGCGTTTCGCGCCGCAGTAGCGCTTCGTCAAAATAGACGTGGACCGGAAGTTGCGCGTTTGACGGCGCCAGCTTGGCGTGAGTTGCCAGATCGGACATCCCAACCCCCCTTCATATGTGCAACAGCCAGAGAGAGAAAGAATCCGCAAAGACCTGAATTCAATGTTTTTGAAACGGTATTTCGGACAGAACCGGCGATTATACCGCGTATCGGCGCTTGCTTTGTCAAAGCGGCCACGTTGCCGCGGCTTTGCGCAAAAAAGCCGGCCGCGCGCGCGCCAATCGGGGGCGCAGATGCGGGCGAATGCGATAAAATCCAGGCTTATTGCCACTTTCGGCCGGGTCCGCCTCGGCCGGCGCGCGCGTGGCGGCGGCGAAGTTTTCACTGATTAGAGTAGTTTGTTCTAAAATAACGTTCTACACTGCGCGGTTCCACCACCGTCGCCCCCTGTGCCGAGAAATTATCTGAGTGCTTATGTCAAAGAAAATACTACCCGTAACCGGCGCGCCGGCCTCGTTTGAAGAAGCGATGGCCGAGTTGGCGCAACTGGTGACGCAAATGGAGGCGGGCCAGTTGCCGCTGGAAGCGTCGGTCGCGGCCTACCAGCGCGGCTCGGAACTGGTCAAATATTGTGCCGCGCAACTCGATAAGGTCGACGCGCAGGTCAAGGTGCTGGAAGGCGATATGCTGAAACCTTTCTCCGACGCTAACGGCGACGAGGCGGCGTCGTGACGGCCGCGGCGGGTTTCGACGATTGGATGAAGACGGTGCAGGCGGGCGTTGAACGCAGCCTGGACGAATTGCTGCCGGGCGCAGGCGCGGTGCCGCACAAATTGCACGACGCCATGCGCTACGCGGCGCTGGGCGGCGGCAAGCGCGTGCGCCCGCTGCTGGTGTACGCGGCCGGCGCGCTGTTCGGCGCCGGCGCGGCGGCCCTGGCGCGGGCGGCGGCGGCGGTCGAGATGGTCCACGTCTACTCGCTGGTGCACGACGACATGCCGTGCATGGACGACGACGCGCTGCGGCGCGGCAAGTCGACCGTGCACGTCGCCTACGACGACGCCACCGCGCTGCTGGTCGGCGACGCGCTGCAGTCGCAGGCGTTTGCCGTGCTGGCCGAGGCCGGCGGCCTGCCGCCGGCGCGCCAGGTGGCGATGCTGGCGTTGCTGGCGCAGGCGTCGGGCACTGCCGGCATGTGCGGCGGCCAGGCGATCGACCTCGACAGCGTCGGCCTGAGCTTGACCCTGGCGCAGCTCGAACAGATGCACCAGTTGAAAACCGGCGCCCTGTTGCGCGCGGCGGTGGTGCTGGGCGCGCTGTGCGGCAAGGACTTGACGGCCGCCGAGCTGGTCGCGCTGAACGCCTACGCGCGGGCGATCGGGCTGGCCTTCCAGGTGGTCGACGACGTGCTCGACGCCACCGCCGATTCGGCCACGCTGGGCAAGACCGCCGGCAAGGACGCGGCGGCCAACAAACCGACCTACGTATCCATTTTGGGCCTGGAGCCATCCAGGGTCTTGGCAGAACAACTACGGCACGAGGCCCACGCGGCGCTCGCGCCGTTCGGCGACGCGGCGTTGCGCTTGCGCGAGCTGGCCGACCTCATCGTGCAGCGGAAGGCATAAATGAAACTGTTAGAAACCATCAATGAACCGGCGGCCGTGCGCAAGCTGGCGCGCTCGCAGCTGACGCCGCTGGCCAACGAACTGCGCCACTACCTGCTCGACTCGGTCTCGAAGACCGGCGGCCACCTGTCGTCGAACCTGGGCACGGTCGAGCTGACGGTGGCGCTGCACTACGTGTTCAACACGCCGCACGACCGCATCGTCTGGGACGTCGGCCACCAGACCTATTCGCACAAGATCCTGACCGGACGGCGCGAGCAGATGCACACGCTGCGCCAGCTGGACGGCATCTCCGGCTTCCCGCGCCGCAGCGAAAGCGAATACGACACCTTCGGCACGGCGCACTCGTCGACGTCGATCTCGGCCGCGCTGGGCATGGCGCAGGCGGCCAAGATCAAGGGCGACCCGCGCCACGCCATCGCCGTCATCGGCGACGGCTCGATGACGGCCGGCATGGCCTTCGAGGCGCTCAACAACGCCGGCGTGCAGGAAGACATCAAGCTGCTGGTGATCCTGAACGACAACGACATGTCGATCTCGCCGCCGGTGGGCGCGCTGAACCGCTACCTGGCGCGGCTGATGTCGGGCCAGTTCTACGCGGCCGCCAAGAACGTCGGCAAGTCGGTGCTGCCCGGCCCGATGCGGGAACTGGCCAAGCGCCTGGAGGAGCACGCCAAGGGCATGGTGATGCCGGCCACGATGTTCGAGGAATTCGGCTTCAACTACATCGGCCCGATCGACGGCCACGACCTCGACTCGCTGATTCCGACGCTGCAAAACCTGAAGCAGCTGAAGGGTCCGCAGTTCCTGCACGTGGTCACCAAGAAGGGCCAGGGCTACAAGCTGGCCGAGGCCGAGCCGGGGCTGTACCACGGCACGCCGAAATTCAACCCGGCCGAGGGCCTCAAGCCCGCCGCCGCCGGCAAGATCACCTACACCGAAGTGTTCGGCAACTGGCTGTGCGACATGGCGGCGAAGGACCCGCGCCTGGTCGGCATCACGCCGGCGATGCGCGAAGGCTCGGGCATGGTCAAGTTCGAGGAGCAGTTCCCCGACCGCTACTTCGACGTCGGCATCGCCGAGCAGCACGCGGTGACGTTTGCCGCCGGCCTGGCCTGCGAGGGCATGAAGCCGGTGGTGGCGATCTACTCGACCTTTTTGCAACGCGCCTACGACCAGCTGATCCACGACGTGGCGCTGCAAAACCTCGACGTCACGTTCGCGCTCGACCGCGCCGGGCTGGTCGGCGCCGACGGCGCGACCCACGCCGGCAATTACGACATCGCCTATCTGCGCTGCATCCCGAACATGGTCGTCATGGCCGCGGCGGACGAAAACGAGTGCCGCCAGATGCTCACCACCGGCTACCAGTACAACGGCCCGGCGGCGGTCCGCTACCCGCGCGGCGCCGGCGTTGGCGCGGCGATCCACAAGGAATTCACCACGATCCCGCTGGGCAAGGGCGAAATCAAGCGCCAGGGCGCCAAGATCGCCATCCTGGCGTTCGGCACGATGGTCGCGCCTAGCCTGGCCGCAGCCGAGCAGCTCGACGCGACGGTGGCAAACATGCGCTTCGTCAAGCCGCTCGACGTCGAACTGCTGCGCCAGCTGGCGCGCGAGCACGACTACCTGGTGACGGTGGAAGAGGGTTGCGTCATGGGCGGCGCCGGCGCGGCGGTGGCCGAGGCGATGGCCGCCGAGGGCATCGTCAAGCCGCTGCTGATGCTGGGCCTGCCGGACAAGTTCATCGACCACGGCGACACCGCCTTGCTGCTGAAAAGCGTCGGCCTGGACGGCGCCGGCATCTGCGCGTCGATCAAGCAGCGCTTCGCCGGCGGCGAGCCGCGGCTGGTGGTCAACAACGGCTGACAAGCGTTTGTGGGTTGGCAATAAAAACGACGCCGTTGCGTCGTTTTTTATTTGGCGCCGGTATTGAAAGCGCGCGTCGGCAATGCAAAAAAAGTCCACCAGCGGCGCAGAGCCGGGGTCGGACCTGAAGCTCTGACACCACGGTTACATCCTTGGTTTTGCTACGCCGCCCGGGCGCGCGCGCCGCGGCATAGCAGTTCGGCGAAGCGCGCCGAGTCGATGTTCGAGCCGCAGACGATGAGGGCGACGCGCTTGCCGTCGAGCTTCTCGCGCAGCGGCCCCAGCAGCGCGGCGGTGGCGACCGCGGCGGCCGGCTCGGCCACCAGCTTGGCGTCGCGGAACAGGTGCAGCATGGCGGCGCAGATCGCGTCGTCGCCGACCCGCACCACCTCGTCGACGAAGCGGCGGCACACGCCGAAACTGTAGGCCATCGAGTACGGCGCGCACAGGCTGTCGGCGACGCTGTCGACCCGCTCCAGCGTTTCCGGCCGGCCCGACTGGAAGCTGCGGTACAGCGCGTCGGCGCCGAACGGTTCCACGCCGTACACCGCGCAGTGCGGGTTGAGCTGTTTGACGGCGGCGGCGATGCCGCCGCACAGGCCGCCGCCGCCCACCGGCACCACCACCGCGTCCAGTCCGGGCACTTGCTCCATCAACTCCAGGCCGACGGTGGCGGTGCCCTGCGCCGTCAGCGCGCCGTCGTACGGGTGCAGCATGGTGCGGCCCTCGTCGCGCTCGATGCGCTGGCCGAGCGCGAACGCCTGGTGCATGTCGGGCATCAATATCACGTCGGCGCCGAGATCTTTGCAAGCGGCGATGCGGGCCGGCAGCGCGTGTTGCGGCAGCACCACCTTGATGCCGCAGCCGGCCAGTTTGGCGGCGTAGGACGCGGCGATGGCGTGGTTGCCGGCGCTGACGGCGACCACGCCGCGGCGCAGCGCCGCCGGGTCGAGCGCGGCGATGCAGTTGAGCGCGCCGCGCAATTTGAAGGTGCCGGTTTTTTGGAACAGTTCCAGCTTGAGCCACACCTCGCTGGCGGGGCTCAAGGCCTCTTCGACGATGCCGGTTTGCCAGCGCCAGACCGGCGTGTGGAGGATTTGTCCGCTCAGGCGGTCGGCGGTGCGGCGGATTTGTTCAAGGCTGGGATAGGCGAGTTCGGCCGGGCTTGGCGCGCAAGTAAGCATTGGTGTTTCTCCATAGAATAGACGAGGGAAGGCGTCGACGACGCGTCGCTGCTCGGGGCGCCGAGCACCGGCGACGCCGTAGCTCAGCGACCCTGAATAATTCGAATAATGGAGACGGCGGAAACGCGGATGAAGGACACGCGCGCGCAGGCACGACCGCCGAACGCCGCTGCGCCAGGGCCGGTGGCGGCGCTGCGGGGGCGGTTCGAGACGGAAGAATTTGGCGTGTTCATGCGCCTAATCATGCCAAAGAAACAGCGCTGTGGCAAGCTTTATACAGGATTTCCGACCTCTGCCGGAGAGCGTGGTTTATGCATCGGAAATGTGTGTATTCGCGTATATTGAGGCGGCCAGAACGTATATGATATTGCCATAAATAAATTCGAAAAACGCTGTTTCGGCCACGGGCATGAAGGTTGTTTTTTGAACTCGAACCATGTTTTTTTACATTAAGAGCCCAAATATGTTACTTACCCATCAAGAGGTTGTCTTCCGGGTTTTGATGGACCAGGAAGAGCAGTACGCCATCTGGCCGGAGCGCAAGGCCATCCCCGATGGCTGGACGGATATTGGTGTTACTGGATGCAAGCAAGACTGTCTCGACCATGTCGACCTGGCTTGGCTGGAATTGTGCCCGCACAGCGGCCTGCACTTCATGGAGCAGCGCGCGGGGACGCTGACGGCGCACTAAACGCCGAGCGCCGAACGCCGGTGGCCTCGCGGCCACCGGCGTCTATTTTTTTCCTATCGGATCAGGGCGCCGGCGATCAAATCGGCGTAGCAACAACTTCCGCCCTACGACGCTTTTGGCGGGCTGCGCCTTGCGCTTTCTTTTGACTTCAAGGCGGTATCGAGCAACTTGTCGTTGCCGTAGATATCGTTGAAGAAATACACCTTGCCATCGTTCTTGGCGATCACGGTGCCGTAGGCGATCACCACCGGCAGCGGGCGCTGTAGCCGTATTGTGTGGGACTTGCCGCTGCCCATCGCGTCGCGGATGCGCTGCTCGGTCCATTCGGCTTGGTCCTGCAGCACGAATTTCGCCAGCGCGACCGGATCTTCGACGCGGATGCAACCATGGCTCAGGTCGCGCCGGTCGCGTTTGAACAGCGGCACCGCCGGCGTGTGGTGCAGATAGATGTTGTCGCTGTTGGGGAAGATGAACTTGATGTCGCCCAGCGCGTTCATCGGCCCCGGCCGCTGGCGGATGCGCAATTCGCCGCGCATCACGGCATCCAGGTTGGCCGCCGACAATTGTGGCACGGTGGTGCCGGCGGCGCTGACGAATTCCAGGCCCTGCTTGCTGAAGTGGGCCGGGTCGCGGCGCAGCCGCGGCACGGTTTCCGCCTTAGCGATCGACGGCGGAATATTCCAGTACGGGCTAAATTCAATGTTGAGCATGTCTTTGACGAACAGCGGCGTGCGCGTGTCGAGCGCCTTGCCAACGATGACGTTCATGCGCAGTTGCGCGCCGCCATCCTTCACCTCGTAGGCGCGCAGCACGAACTCCGGCACGTTGACGACGATCATCCGTTCGCCCAGCAGCAGCGGGGTCCAGCGCAGGCGTTCCAGCGTCAGTTCGATTTGCCGGATGCGCGCCGCCGGCGAGGTGTTGAGCTGCACCAGGGTGCCCTTGCCGACGACGCCGTCGGCGGCCAGGCCGTGGCGCAGTTGGAAGGCTTTGACGCCGTCGACCAGGGCGTCGCGGTACTGCGCGCCGCCTTTCGCGTCCGCCGGCAAGTCGCCCAGTGCGCTCAGCCGCCGCGCCAGGTCGGCGGCGCCGGCGTAGGCTTGGCCGGGTGCCAATTTGCCGCCGGCGGGGGCGGGCAGGGGTTGTTGCAAGGCCGGGTGCGCGCCCAGCGCGCGGTATTGTTGCAGCGCCTGGCGCAAGCCCGCGTACAGCGGCAGTTGCGGCGCCGCGGCCCGCACCGCGGCCGGCAGCGTGTGCGTGGCGACGGCGTCGGCGACATAGCTGGCCGGGTCCAGTTGCTTGGGCGGCAAGGCGAACGCGGCGTGGACGTCGCGCGGATTGATCCTGCCGAAATGCAAGTCGGAGACGTAGCGTTCCATGGCCGCGCTCAGCGTCCGCGCCAGGCTGGCCTGTTCCGCGCCCGTCAATGGCGCCGCGGCGCCCAAGGCGCGCGCCAGCATGTCGACCTGGTAATCGTCGGGATTGAGGCCGTCGGCCGGGGCCGATTGCAAAATCGCCAGCGCCTCGCCGGCCTCGGCGCTGGGACGGCCGTCGACAAACCAGGCCGCGCCGCCCTCGGCGTGCGCGTTGCCGGCGTTGGCCAGCAGGAAGGCGCTGAGTACCACCCCGGCGCCGCGACCGCGCCAACCGCGTAAATTCATTGCTTGTATCATTTTCACTCGTATTATTTGCAGGTGCGGCGCCTTTACCAGGTGCGTACCCTGCCGATGTCGACGTGGACGAAGTCCGATTCGGGATAGTAGCCGACGCCGCCGCCTTGCAGCGCGATGGCGGCGCGGCGCACGTCGGCCAAGTCGCGGCCCGGCACGCGGACGTCAATCGCCAGGCCGTCCATGTGCAGGCTGCGGGTGGCGACGCCGCTGTGTTTGTTTTTCTTTTGCAGCATGGCGTTGGTGGCCGGCGAACGGTAGCCGGAAATGACCTGGAAGCGTTCCTGCGTGTCGAGCGCGGACGAGAGCAGGAACAGCAGGTCCAGCAGGCCCTTGTTCATGTCGCCGACCTGGTTGGAGCGGTGGTCGCGCAGCAGGCGGCTGACTTCGCTCAACCCGTCCGGCTGGTAGATGCCGTCGGCCCAGTAGACGGTGTTCGATTGCTCGCCGGTGTGGGTGTTGTACAGGCGCAGGGTGCGTTCCGGCGCGTTGGACGGCGGAACGGCCGCCATCGCCTTGCCGCCCATGGCGCTGGCCAGCGCCATGCCGCCGGTTTGCAGAAACCGGCGGCGCGGCGGCGCCGGCGTGTCGAACGAGGCGGCGGCGCGCCGGTTTGGATTGAATATAGTCATCGTATTCCCCTTGGTGTGCACCCGGCCCGATAGCCCCGTGCGGTGCTTATCCGCGCTTGCGTTCGTGCTGCCACAGGACGTCGCCGCCGCCGCCGAAGCGGTTGAGTACGCGCGAGAGCACGAACAGCAGGTCGGACAGGCGGTTGACGTATTGGCGCGGGTGGTCGTGAATGGTTTCGGCGTTGCCCAGCGCGACGATGCTGCGCTCGGCGCGGCGGCAGATGGTGCGGCAGATGTGCGCGATCGACGCCGCCCGCGAGCCGGCCGGCAGGATGAACTCGGTCAGCGCCGGCAAGTCGGCGTTGTATTTTTCCAGCAGATCGTCGAGGCGGCCCACGTGCACTTCGGTAATTAACTGGTAGCCGGGGATGCAGATTTCGCCGCCGAGGTCGAACAGGTCGTGCTGGATACCCACCAGTTCGTCGCGCAGCGGCTCCGGCATGGTTTCGCACAGCAGCAGGCCGATGTGGGAGTTCAACTCGTCGACGTCGCCCATTGCGTGCACGCGCACGCTGTCCTTGCTGGTGCGGCTGCCGTCGCCCAAGCCGGTGCTGCCGTTGTCGCCGGTGCGGGTGGCGATTTTAGAAAGGCGATTGCCCATGCTCGATCCTGTTCGGTGGAAGAATGAAGCGAGGATACGTCAAATCGTCGCCCCTGTGGTGAATCCGGCTCCGGTGCAGGCCTTCCCCCGCCTACCGACGGCGCGGTGTCGGCGGCGGAAAAAGGATACCAACAAGCGTATCCGCGTCCGCGCCGCCGGGTTAGATAGTTATAATTTTGTTACATTTTGATAGAATCTTGTCAATAAAATAGCGTAGAATCATTGTTTGCATAAATACAACTATTATAATTGGGAAATCTAGCGGATATATCAATTAAGCGCGTAGAACGTTTTTCGCTACCCGTTTATCCCGAGCCGGCGCGCGCCAGGTCCGCAAAGAGTTGTCTGAGCTGGCATTCATTGGTTTATTTGTAAATATCTACTTTTAATCATGCAAGGGTTTCCCCATGTTATCTGAAAACGCCTCCGCTGGACTCGTGTATGAAGTCGTGGTGAACGACGAAGGGCAGTATTCAATATGGCCGGCTGACAAGGCCATCCCCTTGGGTTGGCATCTCGCTGGCAAGCGCGGAGTACGCGAATCCTGCCTGGAATATATCAATGAGGTGTGGCTGGACATGCGTCCCCTCTCGCTCAGAAAGCACATGGCTGCCACTCCACACACCGCCGGCGGGGTCGCCACCCTTGCTGCGATCGAGGAAGCCGAGGCGAGCCGCTAAGCTCGGCGTGCTGGACTTGCCGGGCTTGCCGAAGCGCGGACGCATGCCGTCCAGCCTTCCATCTGTTAGTCGACATTAACGAAATCCCCCTGCTGGGCTGAGTTGCACTCCGATACGTCGGGGTGTAGACGCGCGGCGGTCTTTTCTTGAGATGGGTTAAAGATTCCATGATTGATACAGAAGCTTGGGTGCTGCGTGCCGGTTCGGGTATTCCGGAGCCGGGCGTGCTGACGCGTGAAATTTTTTCATTCAAGCCGATCACCGAGCAGGAAGTGCTTGCCGAGCCGATTTATGGCTGCTGGGAAGGCAACATGGCGCATGCCATCAGCCGTTGGCCGCTCGACATCTGCCGCCAGCGGGGCGAACCGCGCGTGGTGCTTGGCAACGCCGGCGTCGTGCGGATCCTGCGGGTCGGCGCGGCGGTCGACAACGTCAAGGAGGGCGACCTGTGCGTCCTGGTCAGCGTCGATCTATGGGATGCGTTCGGCTATCCAGTCAAGATCCTCGCCTACGACGCGCCCGGCACGATGGGCGTGCTCGCCAAGCAAATGAAGCTCCACGCCAGCCAGGTTTATCCGCTTCCACGCAATTCCAAACGTTCGCTCCAGCAGTGGGCCAGCTTTCCCATCCGTTACGCCACCGCGTGGGATAACTGGAAAGTCGCGTATGGCGCCTTGCGTCTGCAAGTCGATGAAACAGAGGCGAAGTCGCCGCATGTGTGGGCGTGGGGCGGCGGCGTCTCGCTGGCCCAACTGATGCTGGCGAAGTCCCAGGGCTGCCGCGTGGCCATGGTCGCGTCCGACGACCGGCGTTTGGCGCTGTGCCGGAGCCTGGGCTTGACCGCGATCGACCGGCGGCAATTCCCGGACCTGATGTTCGACGAAAAAAAATTCAAGGAAGACCTCGACTACCGCAAGCGTTACGTGCGCTCGGAGGGGATTTTCCTGGATCTCGTCAAAGAACACACCGGTGGCGCCGGCGTGTCCATCTTTATCGACAACATCGGCGGGCCGGTGTTCCGCGCGACGCAAAAGTCGCTCGCGCGCCAAGGGGTGATCACCACCTGCGGCTGGAAGGAAGGATCGGAGCTGCAGGTCAATCGTGCCAACGAGTGCATCAACCGGCATATCCATGTTTACACGCACGGCTCGCGCAATACCCACGAGGCCCTGCTTTACGCGGAAGAACATGACTGGATGGTGCCGTGCACCGACGCGCCCTGGTCGTGGGACGACATTCCCGAACTGGCGCAACAGTACGCGGAGGGAAAGATCTCAAGTTATTTTCCGATTTTCAAAGTCAACGATCTGTAGCCTGGCGTGCGGGAGCCGTGACGGTGGATGTTAAAAACATTGGGGAAACAAGATGACGCTTGAGAATGCACAGCAACACGTGGACGGAAGAAATTTCCCTACCTTGGTCGAACTGTTGAAATGGCGCGCGCTGCACCAATCGCAGCAGGTGGCGTATACCTTTCTCGTCGACGGCGAGGACGACGCCGTGTCGATCACCTTTGGCCAACTCGACCGGCGCGCCAAGGCGATCGCGGCGCAACTGGCCGCACAGGGGGTAGGGGCGCAAGCGGTCCTGCTGCTGTATCCGGCCGGCCTCGAATTCATCGTGGCTTTCTTCGGCGCCTTGTATGCCGGCGCCATCGCGGTGCCCTTGTACCCGCCGCACCGCAACCGGCCCGACCAACGGTTGGCCGCCGTCATCGCCGATTCGGACGCGCGCTACCTGATGACGACCGCCGATATCCTCGGCGAGATGGCGCGCTATGTGGCGCAAACGCCGGCGCTGGCCGCGCTGCGCGGCATCGCCACCGATACCGATACCGCGGCGTGCGCGGCGCTGGCGCAGCCGGCGCAAACATTGCCGCATCCCTCGCACACCGCCTTCCTTCAGTACACCTCCGGGTCGACCAGTAGCCCCAAGGGCGTCATGGTCAGCCACCGCAACCTGATGGCCAACCTGGAACTGATCAGGCAGAGTTTTGGCCACACGGAAAAACTGAAAATGATCGGCTGGCTGCCATTGTTCCACGACATGGGGCTGGTCGGCAACACGCTGCAACCGCTGTACGTCGGCGGCCAACTGGTGTTCATGTCGCCGGTGCATTTCCTGCAAAATCCGATGCGCTGGCTGCGCACCATCTCGCGGCATCGGGCGACGACCAGCGGCGGGCCGAATTTCGCCTATGATTTTTGTGTCCGCAGATCGACGCCCGAGCAACGCGCGGGCCTGGACTTGAGCAGCTGGGAGGTCGCCTTCAATGGTGCCGAACCGGTCCGGCTGGAAACCCTCGACCGCTTTGCGGCGGCCTTCGCGCCCCACGGTTTTCGCCGCGGCGCCTTCTTGCCGTGCTATGGCATGGCCGAGGCGACCTTGCTGTTGGCCGCGGGCGACCGCGGCCAACGGCCGGTCAGCCTGAGGCTGGACAGTGCGGCGCTGTTGCAGGACCGGGTCCGCGTCGCCGCCGACGATGCCGGGAAGGTCAGCAACAACGTCGGTTGCGGGCAGATTGCCGATGCCGAAAAAATCGCCATCGTGGATCCGCAAACCCTGTCGGCCTGCGCGCCGGATCGCGTCGGCGAGATCTGGGTGGCCGGCGACAGTGTGACCCAGGGCTATTGGAACCGGCCCGCGGAAACCCGGGAAAAATACCACGCGCGACTGGCCGGCAGTGACGCCACCTTCTTGCGCACGGGCGACCTGGGCTTCATTCATGGCAATGAGTTGTTCATCACCGGGCGCCTCAAGGATTTGATCATTATCCGCGGCGCGAATTACTACCCGCAAGACATCGAACGCAGCATCGAGGAAGCCCATCCGGCGGTGCGTGAAAGCTGCTGCGCGGCATTTTCGGTTGAGGTCGAGGGTGAGGAGCGCCTGCTCGTGGCGTTGGAAGTGGATCGGAAATATGTGCGTGCGCTCGATCTGGACGAATTGACGATGGCGGTTCAACGCAATGTGTTCCTGCACCATGAATTGCGCCCGCATGTGGTGTGCGTGCTGAAGCCGGGCGGCATTCCCAAGACATCGAGCGGAAAAATCCGCCGCGGCGCCTGCAAGGACGGCTTCTTGAACGGAAACCTCGACCTCTTGACGGATGCGTCCATTCCCAAGCCCGACAGTAGCACCAAAAATTCTTTGGAAACAGCTTGAGGAAGCGATACAAATGAAGCCCACGAGTATGCACGTCGACGCCGCCGGAGCGGATTTTGCCACCCTGCTGGATGTATTGGCCTGGCGCGCCGAGCATCAGGCCGACCAGACCGCCTACATCTTCCTGGCCGACGGCGAAACGCAAGAAATTCGCCTCAGCTATGGCGAACTGGATAAAAAAGCCCGCGCCATCGCGGCGCGCCTGATTGCGCTCGACACCGGCAGACAGCCCGTCGCGCTGCTGTATCCGTCCGGGCTGGATTTCATCGAGGCGCTTTTCGGCGTGCTGTACGCGGGCGCGATCGCGGTGCCCTTGTATCCGCCGCGCCGCAACCGCCCCGACGAGCGCCTGGCGAGCGTCATCAAGGATTGCGGCGCGCGCCTGTTCCTGACGACCCGCGCCGTCGTCGACGAGTTGCCGCTGTCGACGCAGCCAGCCTCGCCGCTGCACGGCATGCGCTGCCTGACCACGGACGATGTGCCGGCCGAGGCGGCAGGCGATTTCCCCGGCGTGCCGCGGCAGCCGTCCGCCACGGCCTTCCTGCAATACACCTCCGGCTCGACCAGTACGCCCAAGGGCGTGATGGTCAGCCACCGCAACCTGATGGCCAATTTGGAGCGCATCAAACAGAGTTGCGGACAGCCCGACATGCTGGTGGTCGGCTGGTTGCCGATGTTTCACGACATGGGCTTGATATCGAATACGCTGGAACCGCTGTATGTCGGCGCGACGCTGGTGTTCATGTCGCCGGTGCATTTCCTGCAACAGCCGATACGCTGGCTGCGGGCCATTTCGCGTTACCGGGCGAGCACCAGCGGCGGCCCGAATTTCGCCTATGAGTTGTGCGTCAGCAAGACCACGGCGGTAGAGCGCGCGGGCCTCGATCTTGGCCGTTGGAACGTCGCCTTCAACGGCGCCGAGCCGGTACGTCTGGACACCCTGGAGCGTTTTGCCGCCGCTTTTGCGCCCAGCGGCTTTCGCCGCAGCGCATTTTTCCCCTGCTACGGACTGGCCGAGGCGACGATTCTGGTGGCGTCGGGGCGCCGCGGCGAGCGTCCGGTCAGTATTGGCCTGGACGCCTCGCTGCTGTTGCAGGACCGGGTCGGCGCCGTGGCGGGCGGCGGCGACGGCGTGCGCGTCAGCGTCGGCTGTGGCCAGATCGCGGACGAAGAAACGGTCCTGATCGTCGATCCGCAGACCTTCAGTGTCTGCGCGCCAGACCGCGTCGGCGAGATATGGGTCGCCAGCGAGAGCGTCGCGCAAGGCTATTGGAACCGGCCGGCGCAGACGCTGGAAACCTTCGGCGCCCGCCTGGCCGGCGGCGACAGGCCTTTCCTGCGCACCGGCGATCTTGGTTTTGTACAAGACAAAGAACTCTTCATTACCGGCCGCCTGAAGGACTTGATCATTCTGCGCGGGCGCAACTATTATCCGCACGATATCGAACAGACCATGGAGCAATCCCACCCGGCGCTACGGCATGGCTGCGGCGCCGCCTTTTCGCAGGAGCGCGACGGCGAAGAGCAACTGGTGCTGGTGGTTGAAGTGGAACGGCAGCATGTGCGTCGGCTCGATGTCGAGGCCTTGTGCGCGGCGGTGCGCGACAGCGTTTTTCTTCAGCACGAAATTTGGCCGCATGCGCTCTACCTGTTGAAACCCGGCGGCATTCCCAAAACATCGAGCGGGAAGATACGCCGCCGTGCTTGCAAGGAAGCATTGCTGGACGGCACGCTCGATGTGCTGCACGCCTGGCGCGACGGTACGGCGGCGGCGCCGGCGCCGGCTGCGCCAGTGGCAACGGCGGCGGCGCAGGCCGTGCGCGACTGGCTGAAAGCGCGCGTGGGCGAGTATGCCAAGCGCGCCGCCGCGGAGATCGATATTCACAAACCGTTCGCCGAATACGGCATCGACTCGCTGACCGCCGTGCGCTTGTCGGGCGAACTGGAGCAGCACCTGGGACGACGCCTTGCGCCGACCCTGCTGTACGACTGCCCGACCATCGACCTGCTGGCCAACAGCCTTGACGCGGCAGCGCGGGCGCCGGCGCCGGCGCCGCTGCCGCCGCCTGGCGCCGGCGCCGCCGAGCCGATTGCGATCGTCGGCATCGGCTGCCGTTTCCCCGGCGCCGCCGGTGCCGCGGCGTTCTGGACTCTGCTGCGCGAGCAGACCGACGCGATTACGCAAGTTCCGCCGGAGCGCTGGCCGGTCGACGCCTTCTATGACGCGGCGCCATCGGTGCCGGGCAAAATGAATACGCGCTGGGGCGGCTTCCTGGAAAACATCGACCGCTTCGATGAAAACTTCTTTGGCATCTCGCCGCGCGAAGCGGTGACGATGGACCCGCAGCAGCGGCTGTTGCTGGAAACCGCCTACGAGGCGCTGGAGGACGCCGGCATGCCCGCCGCCGGACTCAAGGCGTCGCGCACCGGCGTATTTATCGGTATCTGCAACAACGACTATAGCGCGCTGCTGTCCGGCTCCGGCGGCGCCATCGATCCGCGCTGGGCGACCGGCAACGCGTTCAGTATCGCGGCCAACCGGATTTCCTATGTCTTCGACTTGAAGGGGCCCAGCCTGGCGGTCGACACCGCCTGTTCCTCCTCCCTGGTGTCGGTGCACCTGGCGTGCCAGAGCTTGTGGAGCGGCGAATCGACGCTGGCGCTGGCCGGCGGCGTCAACCTGATCCTCAAGCCCGATGTGACCATCAGTTTTTCCGCCGCCGGCGGCACCAGCCCGGACGGGCGCTGCATGGCGTTCGGCGCCCAGGCCAACGGCATGGTGCGCAGCGAAGGCGTGGGCATCGTCGTGCTGAAGCCCTTGTCGCGGGCGCTGGCCGATGCCGACCAGATCTACGCGCTGATCCCGGGCAGCGCGGTCAACCACGACGGTTTAAGCAATGGCATCAGCGCGCCGAACCAGGCGGCGCAGGAGGCGGTCATCCGCGCCGCCTTCCAGCGCGCCCGGCGTCCGCTGGACCAACTCCAGTACGTCGAGGCGCACGGCACCGGCACCCTGCTGGGCGATCCTATCGAGGCGCATGCGCTCGGCCAGGTATTGCCGGCCGGCCGCACTTGTGCGATCGGGTCGGTGAAATCGAATATCGGGCATACCGAAGCGGCCGCCGGGATCGCCTCGCTGATCAAGGTCGCGCTGGCATTAAAGCATGGCCGGATACCGGCCAGCCTGCACAGCGCGGTACCGAATCCCTACATCCCTTTCGATCGATTGGGTTTGCGCGTGCAGCGAACCGAGGCCGCCTGGCGCGACCAGGGCGGGCCGCACCTTGCCGGAGTCAGCGCTTTCGGCTTCGGCGGCACCAACGCCCACGTCGTGCTGGAACAGGCGCCGGCGCTTGGCGTTGCGCGGCCCGCGCCGGCGCCGCGCACGGTGAAACTGTTGCCGCTGTCGGCGCGCACGCCGGAGGCCTTGCACGAGCTGGTCCGCGCTTACCTGGATTTGCTGGAGCAGCCTGCGGATGCGCTGAACCTGGACGCGCTATGCCACAGTGCGGCGCTGCGCCGCGACCACCACGCGTGCCGCTTGGGCATCGTGTTTGCCGACCGCGATGAACTGGTGGAGCGCTTGCGCGCCTTCCTTGCCGGCGAGATGCTGGCGGGCGTGTCCTATTTGCCTCGGCAGCCCGGCGGACAGCCGAAACTGGCCTTTGTCTTCTCCGGCCATCGCGGCCAGGCTTGGAGCCTGAGCCGCGATTTCCTGGACAGCGAGCCGGTCTTTTTCGACGTCCTCAACCAATGCGCACAGTTGTTTCAGGAATACGCGGATTGGCCTTTGCTGGCACGCTTGTGTGGCGAGCAGGGCGGGGCGCTCGATCCGCAACAGCTCGACGTCTACCATCCCTGCCAATTCGCCTACCAGGTGGCGCTGGCCGCGTTGTGGCGCGCCAAAGGGGTGCAGCCGGCGGCCATTGTCGGCCACAGTTTCGGCGAAGTGGCGGCGGCCCATGTGGCCGGCGCGCTTAGCCTGGCCGACGCGACCCGGATTATTTTCTTGCGCAGCCGCTGCCTGCGGGACGGCGCGGCGGCCGCGGCCGGGCGTGGCGCCATGGCCACCGTCGAAATGCCGCGCCTGGAAGTGCAAGCCATCCTCGACGCGGAAGCGGCGGACGTCGCCATTGCCGTCAACAACAGCCCGACCTCGGTGGTCCTGTCGGGCAATGCCGCGTCCGTGGCGAAACTGGTCGCGTCCTTGAAGGCGCGGCAGGTGTTCTGCAACATCCTCGACACCCCGGGCGCCGGCCACGATCAGAGTATCGATGTGGACGCGCTGACGCGCGCGCTGGCGGGCATCGCGCCGACATCGGCGACGCTGCCGCTGGCGTCGTCGGTGCTGGGCAAGATGATCGACGGACGCGACATGGACGCCGCTTACTGGGCGCGCAACATCCGCGACGCGGTGCTGTTCGCCGATGCCGTCGGCGCATTGATCGACGCCGCGTGCGACACCTTTATTGAGATCGCGCCGTATCCGCCGGTGTTGTCCTACGCGATATCGCAATGCCTGCGCCATGCCAAGCGCGAAGGCGCCACGCTGCCGGTGCTGCGCCGCAACGCCGACGAGCAGATGCACTTGTTCGGCGCCTTGGGCGCCCTGTATGCCCAGGGTTATCCGCTGCAATGGGATCGGGTCTATCCGGCGCCGCAGCCCTTTGTCGCGTTGCCGACCTATCCATGGCAGCGCAAGGCATTTTGGGTACCGGCCGCCGCCGCCGCCGCGCCAGCCGCGCCGCCGTTGGCGCCGGGCGGCCATGCGCTGCTCAAGCAGAGCCGGCAATTTGCCGCCAACCCCGGCGTGCGATTTTGGGAAATTGCCGTCGATGTCGCGGCGTTTCCGTTTTTCGCCGACCACAAGGTCCAGGGCGCGATCATCCTGCCGACCACCGCCTACCTTGAAATGGCGCTGGCGGCGGGCCAGCAGGTATTCGGCTGCAACAATTGCGTGCTGCAAAACCTGGTCATCCGCAAGGCGCTGTTCCTGCCCGAGCGGGACGCCAGAACGCTGCAATTGATCCTTACTGCCGGGCCGGAACAAAGCGCCGCTATCCAGTTTTTCAGCCGGCCCCAAGTTTGCGCCGACGACGCCGCTTGGACTTTGCATGCGAGCATAGAGCTGTGCCGCGCCCAGGATGCGGCGGCGCCGGTATCGGATTTTTCCGCCGCGACGCTGGCGCTGGATTATCCGCAGACGATTTCCAGCGGCGAGCACTACAAGGTGCTGACCCACAAAGGGGTGGCGTACGGCCCGGCCTTTCAGGGCGTGAACAGCTTGTGGCTGCGCGACAGGGAAACGGTTGGCGCGGTGCAATTGCCGGCCGCCCAGGTGAACGACGCCTATCTGCTGCATCCGGCCCTGCTCGACGCCTGCCTCCAGGTATTGGCCGGGCAATTGCACCAGAATGAAAGCGCACTGCAGAAAAATGACCTGTTCTTGCCGGTCGGCGTAGGCAGTTTGACCGTCTACGCGCTGCCGCCCGCCGGCGCCGCATTGTGGAGCCGCGCCTTGCTGCGCTCGGCCGTCACGCCGGACATGAGGCGGGTGGAGGGCGACGTGCAGATCCTCGACCAGGCCGGCCGCGTGCTGGTCGAGGTGCATGGCCTGGCGTTGGAGCGGGTCGGCTTCGGCAAGGCATTGGCCTACCAAAACGCCGATGCCTGTCTGTATGACGTGCAATGGGACGCGGTCTCGCGCGAGCACGCCGATGGCGCTTCCCAAGGGCTGCCCCCAACGCATTGGGTGGTGTGCGGCGACCACTTGCTGGGGCCGGAGATTGCGCGTGCGCTGCGCGGCCGCGGCGAAAGCTGCAGCCTGGTCCTTGCCGGCGCCGAGTTTCGGCGTACCGATGCGCACTGTTTCGACATCGACCCGCTGGCGCCCGACCACTACGCGCTGTTGCTGCCGCAGCTGCTCGACGACGCTGGTGGACGGGCCATGAATATCCTGCATTTCTGGAGCTTGCTACCGGCATCCGCCGAAGCCGGCGCGGCCGATTGGTGGCATGGCCCCTGCGAATCCGGTTGCCTGAGCCTGCTGCAATTGCTGCAGGCCCTGGCGGCCGGGCAGACCTCGCAGCGCGTGAATTTGAGCGTGCTGACGCGCCAGGGCCAGGCGTTGCAAGGCGAAACGGTGGCGCCGCCGCAGGCCGCGGTATGGGGCCTGGGGAAAGTCATCGCATTCGAACACCCCGAACTGGCCTGCTCGCTGGTCGATGTGGCCGCCGACGCCGGCCTGGACGAC
This sequence comes from Janthinobacterium sp. CG_23.3, assembly GCF_046115965.1. Lineage (NCBI taxonomy): Bacteria > Pseudomonadati > Pseudomonadota > Betaproteobacteria > Burkholderiales > Oxalobacteraceae > Janthinobacterium > Janthinobacterium sp. CG_23.3. The sequence continues at coordinate 38,448 of NZ_JBJXIB010000040.1, forward strand.
GTCGCCGAATTGCTGGAAGAATTGCGCGCGGTGCAGGGCAAGGCGCTGCAGGTGGCGTTGCGCCGCCACGGCCGCTATGAACCCCGGCTGCGCCGCTTGTCCCTGGAGGCCGGCGCGCCGTTGCGCGGCAAGCACTTGCCGCCGGCCGTCAATGGGCGCGAAGATGAAACGCTCGCGTTGCGGGCCGACGCCAGTTATCTAGTGACCGGTGGCCTGGGCGGCATCGGCCTCGGGATTGCGCAATGGTTGTGCCTGCGTGGCGCGCGCAATCTGGTGCTGCTGGGACGAAGCGCGCCGTCCGACGCGGCGGCCGCGGCGATCAAGGTGCTGGAAGCGGCTGGCGCGCGGGTGCATGTCGCCAGTGTCGACGTTGCCGACCCGGCACAACTGGCCGGCGTGCTGGCGCGGATCGCGCAGACGATGCCGCCGCTGCGCGGTGTTGTCCATGCCGCCGCGGTGGTCGATCCCGGTTTGCTGCAAAACCTCGACGCCGGGCGCTTCCAGTCGGTCATGGCGCCCAAGGCGGGCGGCGCCTGGAACCTGCACAGCCTGACCCTGGGCTTGCCGCTGGATTTCTTTGTGATGTTTTCCTCGGTGGCATCGTTGTTCGGTACGCCGGGACAGGGGAATTATGTCGCGGCCAATGCGTTTCTGGACGGGCTGGCGTATCAGCGGCGTGCGCTTGGCTTGCCGGCCCTGAGCATCAATTGGGGCGGCTGGTCGCAAGTTGGCCTGGTGGCGCGCCACGCCGGCGCGGCGGAAATATTCGCGCTGCGCGGGTTTGAAAGCATGACGCCCGAGCAGGGCTTCGCCATGCTCGAAAAGCTACTGCGGCATGCGTTGCCGCAGGTGGCGGTGATGGCGACGAACTGGCGCCAGGTGTGCGAGACCTATCCACAGATCGGCAACATGCCGTTTTTCGCGGCCCTGTTGGCGGCGGAGCAGACCGGCGCTACCTCGACCGGCAAGCCCGTCTCGGTCTTGTCGCGCGGGGAGTTGTTGGCGATGTCGGCGCAGGAGCGGCAGCACTGCTTGCAAAGGCATCTGGGCGCGCACCTGGCGAAAAGCCTGGGCATTGCCGCGCATGATATCGAAGCGGCGCGGCCGATCAATACGTTGGGCATCGATTCCTTGATGGCACTCGAAATCAAGAACCGGATCGAGAGCGAATTACAAGTAGCGCTGCCGATCGTCAAGTTTCTCGAAGGCGCGAATATTACCGAGATCGCCAGCGTGTTGCGCGAGGAAATTGAACGCGATCAAGTCGTGGCAAGCCAGCCCGCGCCGCCGGCAAGCGCTGCCGCCGCCGCGCTCGACAGCGTACAGGCCGCGCACATGTTGGCCAATATCGACCAGTTATCCGACGCCGAGGTGGACGCGCTGTTGGCCTCGATCGAACTCTCCGAAGGAAATGCCTGATGCACCCTGAAACAGCCCATACCGCCGCCTCCGTCGCCGAGCAAAAGCGCGCCCTGTTGAAGCGCAAGCTTGCGCAGGCGGCGATGACGGCGTATCCGCTTTCGCACGGGCAGCAGGCCTTGTGGTTCTTGCACACGATGGTGCCCGATAGCGCGGCCTACAACATCGCCTTCGCCGTCCGGATACGCTCGAGCTTGGATGTGGAAAAACTGCGGCAGGCGTTTCAGACGCTGATCGGGCGTCACGCCGCCCTGCGCACCACGTTTTCGCTGAAGGACGGCGAGCCGGTGCAGGTGGTGCATGGGCATAAGGAATTCTCGCTGGAGCAGATCGACGCCGCCGGTTGGGACGTGCAGCAATTGCACCAGCAAGTCGTCGGCGCCTACCGCCGCCCTTTCAACCTGGAGGCCGGTCCGCTGCTGCGCGCCTATCTGTTCCAACTCGACGAACGCGACTGCGTGCTACTGCTATCGGCCCACCACATCATCGGCGACGGCTGGTCGCTGTGGATGCTGCTGGACGAGTGGCGCACGCTGTATGAATTGGACGCGGGCGAAAGCGCCGGCTTCGCGCCGTTGAAACTGAACTACACCGACCACGTGCGGCGCCAGCAAGACATGCTGGCCGGCCCGCGCGGCGCGGCGCTGCGCGCCTACTGGCAGCGGCAACTGGCCGGCGAACTGCCGGCGTTGTCGCTGCCTGTCGACCATGCGCGTCCGGCGCAATTGTCGTATCGCGGCGCCTCCTGGACTTTCCGCCTGGCGCCGCAATTGACGCAAGGCGTCAAGGCGCTGGCCAAGGCCGAAGGCGTGACGCTGTACACCCTGTTGCTGGCGGCTTACCAGGTGCTGCTGTATCGCTATTCGCACCAAGAAAGAATCCTGGTCGGCTCGCCCATGGCCGGGCGCATGGAGAACGACCTCACCGGTGTGGTTGGCTATTTTGTCAATCCGGTGGTGTTGAGCGCGGACCTGTCCGCCGCGCTGACGTTCAAACAATTGCTGGTACAGGCGCGCGAGCGGGTATTGGGCGCGTTGGCGCATCAGGACTATCCGTTTTCCTTGCTGGTCGAACAGTTGCAGCTGGAGCGGGACGGCAGCCGCAACCCGCTGTTTCAAGCCGCGTTCATGCTGCAGAAATCGCAGCAGTCGGACGAATTCATCGGCCTCATGTCCAGCGCGCAAGGCAGCAAGCGGCTGGAATGGAAAAACCTTTCGCTCGAACCGTACGAGTTGATGCAGCAAGAGGGGCAATTCGACTTGACGCTGGAGATGGCCGACGCGGGCGACGCCCTGGTCGGCGTATTGAAGTACAGCACCGACCTGTTCGACGCGGCGACGATAGAAAGGATGGCAGGCCATTTGACGCGCCTGCTGGAAGCGGTGGTAGCCGAGCCGGGCATGCGCGTGGCGGACCTGCCGCTGCTGCCGGACGCCGAGCGGCGCCAGTTGCTGCTGGACTGGAACGACACTGCTCGCGCCTATCCCCAGGATACGCTGCACGGCATGGTCGAAGCCCAAGCGGCGCGCACGCCGGACCGTGTGGCCGTGGCGTTCGACGGGGTGGAACTCAGCTACGCCGAACTGAATGGGCGCGCCAATCAACTGGCCGGCCATTTGCGCGATATCGGCGTCACGACGGAAACCCTGGTCGGCGTGTGCCTGGAGCGTTCGCTCGACCTGGTGGTCGCGCTGCTGGGCATCCTGAAGGCCGGCGGCGCCTACGTGCCGCTGGACCCGGCCTATCCGAGCGCCCGGCTGGCGTATATGCTGGAGCACGCGCATCCGCGCGTATTGCTCACTCAGGACAGCCTGCTCAAGGGCTTGCCGGCCTGTTCCGCCCAACTGTTTTGCATGGACCGCGACTGGCCGATGGCGGCCCAACATGCCGGCGGCAATCCAAAGTATCCGGTAGAGGGCGAGCACATCGCGTATGTCATTTACACCTCGGGTTCCACCGGCAAGCCCAAGGGCGTGCAGGTGCCGCACCGCGGCGTCGTCAACTTCCTGCACACCATGCGGGAAACGCCCGGCGTCGCCGCCGACGACGTGGTGCTGAACGTCACCTC
>NZ_JBJXIB010000041.1:0-41835 GCF_046115965.1 Janthinobacterium sp. CG_23.3
TGTATCGAGTTCGACTTTGGTCACCGACCACGGCGCTTGCAGGCCCAGCGCGCTTGTAAACAGGGCTTCAACGGCAATACTCATCAGGCGTTCTTCGTCTTCAAAATGGCAGTGCCCGCTATGGTACTAGATGTCAAGTTCCACACGAAACGGCATAGAGCCATCTTGGCGGCGTCCACCCGATTCAACCGCCGCTTCGACCTGGCCAACATTTTCGTTCGTTTTTACACGCTGCCGTCACGACTGAAACCCGGACTGAAGCGTGGCTTCGGTTGGCTGAAGATCAAGGCTAATTAACAAACATTATAGCAAGCTTTCCAATTTAAAATTTACAATGCAATTTAAATATCAATAAATTTTTATATAAACAACAATTTTCAAGCGCCGAGCGCGTCGATCTCGCGCGTCAGGTTGTCGATGGCCTTGTCGTTGTACTGCTCGGCGAAGTAGGGGTCGCCGAACATCCCGCCGGACTCGGCTTTGGCGCGCAGGTGGATCAGCGCCAGCCGGCGCTGCTCGCGGAAGCGGGCCTCGTCGACGTGCGCGTATTCCTGGCGGATGGCGCGGGTGTACGCTTCGTACACCTCGTCGTTCTGGCCCAGGATGGCCAAGTCGACGCTGAGCATGACGTCCTTAAGCTTGTGGCTGATGCTGGGGCTCTGGAAGTGGTCGGTGGCGCGGATCAGCTCGGCCACCTCGGTACCGGTGCCCATGTCCAGGCCGCTGCCCAACCACAGTTGCGCGCTCGCCTCCTCGTTCGAGAACAGCGCCGCCTCGTCGCGCTCGTACAGCGCGTCGTGGAACCAGAAGGCCTTCTTGACGATGTCCATATCGTGCGCCGAGGCCTGGGTGTTGGCGGTCCACACGCGGATTTCGCACAGGCCGTGCACCAGGTGGTCGAGGTTATGGTAATAGCGGTCGGCGCCGCCGTAGGCCTGCGCCCCGGTCAGGTGGGCGAACCAGCGCTCGATCAGCGCCGGCTCCGGCGCCAGCGCGCCGGCGTTGTCCCACAGGCCGTCCCATTCCTTGCGCAACCAGCTGAGGATCCAGGCGCGGTAGGCCGGGCCGGGCACGAATTTCTTCATGGTCCAGTTCCAGCCAACCGGCCCCTCCAGCGCCTTGACGAAGCTCGAACTGACCGAGCCGAGGTCGCGCGGCGGCATCACGAAGATGGTCTTGGCGCCCTGCAGCACGTCGACGTTGGTTTGCTGGATCAGGTTCTCGTAGTCGAAGTCGGCGGTGGTGCGGATGCCGCGGATCAGGTAGTCGGCGCCGTGCTTTTTCGCCACGCGCGCGGTGTAGTCGCTCTTGACGATGACGACCTGGACGTTGTCCCAGCCGCGTTCGCGCGCGCTCTGCTCGATGATGTTCTTGCGGTCCTCGGCGGGAAATTGCGGCCGCTTGGCCGGATTCTGCGACAGGAACACGATGACCTCGTCGGCGATCGAGCGCGCCTCGCCGATCACCCACATGTGGCCGTTGGTGATGGGGTCGAGGGTTCCCGAGAATCCGATTTTCTTCATGCGGCGCTCCAAATTGGCTGTAGTTCCGCAGAAGATATAGCGCGCGGGCGCCCCCGTCAATCAAAAGGATTGCATCAAGATTAAGCTTTAAGCGCCGCGGCGGGGAATTCGACCTGCACGCGCAGCCCGCCCAGCCGCTGCGACTGCTCCAGCACCAGTTTGGCGCCATGCCGTTCGGCGATGGCCTTGATGATCGCCAGGCCCAGGCCGCTACCGCCGGCCGCGCTGCCCGGCACCCGGTAGAAGCGGTTGAAGACGCGCTCGCGCTCCTCCGGCGAGATGCCGGGGCCGCTGTCCTCGACCGCCAGCGTCACGCCGGCCGCGCCGGCGCGCAGCTCGACGTCGACGCTGCCGCCGGCCGGCGTGTACTTGAGCGCGTTGTCGACCAGGTTGCGCAGCATGATCAACAGGGCGTCGCCCTGCCCCGCCACGCCGGCCGGGTCGAGGTGGTGCAGGCCCAGGTCGATCTGGCGCGCCTGCGCGGCGCCGGCCATGTCGCCCAGCGTGCGTTTGACCAGCTCGCCCAGTTCGACCGGTTGCAGCAGGTCGCCGCTGGCCGCGCTGGCCTCCTGCCGCGCCAGCACCAGCAATTGCTCGACCAGGCGGGTGGCCCGTTCGATGCCGGCGCCCAGGCGCGCCACCGCGACGCCGCGCGCCTCGTCGCAGCCGGCCCGCTCCAGGCTGACCACCTGCAGCTTGAGCGCCGCCAGCGGCGTGCGCAACTCGTGCGCGGCGTCGGCGACGAAGTGCTGCTGCGCCTCGAAGGCGGTTTTGACGCGGCCGAACAGCAGGTTCAGCTCGCGCACCAGCGGCTGTACCTCGTCGGGCAGGCCCGACTCCGACACCGGCGAGAGGTCGTCGGCCTGGCGCGCCGCGACCTGCTTGCGGACCCGCTCGACCGGCGCCAGCGAGCCGCTGACGACCCACCACACCACCAGCATCAGGATCGGCGCCATCAGCGCGATTGGCCCGACCGTGCGCAGCGCCATGCTGCCGGCCATGCGCTTGCGCACCGCCATGTCCTGCGCCACCTGCACCGTTTGCGAGCTGGTCTGCACCGAGAAGATCCGGTAGGTGGTGCCGTTGGCCTGGACGTTGGAAAAGCCCAGCACCGCGCGCTGCGGCAGCTCGGCCCGGGTGATCGAGCGGTACACCTGGGCGCCGTCCGGCGTCCACACCTGCACCACCAGGTCGTTGTTGGCCGGGTCGGCCGGCGTCTGCGGCGGCTGCTGCTGCTGGTTCGCCAGCGGCGCGCCCGAGCGCAGCGACAGCGCCATCTGCTGCATGTGGTAGTCGAAGATTTCGTCGGCGTCGTACAGCGCGCTGCGGTAGGCGATCGAGGCCTGCGCCAGCGCCGCCATGATGATGGCCGCCAGCAGAAACCACAGCAGGCGCCCGCGCATCGAATGCGCCACTCTCATGCCTTCGGCACCATGTAGCCGAGTCCGCGCACGTTCTGGATCAACTCGCTGCCGAGCTTCTTGCGCAGGCCGTGGATGTAGACTTCGACGGCGTTGCTGTTGACCTCGTCCTTCCAGCTGTACAGTTTTTCCTCCAGCTGGGCGCGCGAGAGCACGATGCCGGGGCGCGCGATCAGCGCCTCGAGCACCGCCCATTCGCGCGCCGACAGGTTGACCGGGTGGCCGTCGGCCACCACTTCGCGCGTCAGCGGATTGATGCTCACGCCCTGGTGCTCGAACACCGGTTCGGGCCGGCCGGCGGCGCGCCGCAACAGCGCGCGGATGCGCGCCAGCAGCTCGTCGAGGTCGTAGGGCTTGAGCACGTAGTCGTCGGCGCCGGCGTCGAGCCCGGCGATGCGCTGGTCGACGGCGTCGCGCGCCGTCGCCACCAGCACCGGCGTGTCCTGCTTGCGCAGGCGCATGCCGCGCAGCACGTCGAGGCCGTCCTTGCGCGGCAGGCCCAGGTCCAGCAGCACCAGGTCGTAGGTCTGGGTCTGCAAGGCCGTGTCGGCCATGTCGCCGTCCTTGACCCAGTCGACCGCGTAGTGCTCGGCCCGCAGCAAGTCGAGCACGACCTCGCCGATCATGACATCATCTTCCACCAGCAAAAGTCGCATCGCGTCCCCGTTATTCTCGTTAATGATTCATGCCAAACCAAACCGCCGGCGTGAACCGGGGGTCAGACCCCGACGGTCCGACCCCGGCTCCTCGCGCGTGGTGGTCACCCCAGGCGCACCGGGATGAAGATGCGCTCGGCGCCGCGCTGGATCAGCAGCGCCACCGACCTGGCCGACTGCCCCACCACTTCGCGCACCTGTTCGACGCTGTTGACCGGCTTGCCGTTCACCGACAGCAGCACGTCGCCGGCCTGCACCCCGGCGTAGGCGGCGGCGCCGCTGGCGTCCTCCACCAGCAGGCCCGAGGGCAGGCCGGCGTCGCGCCGCTCGGCCGGTTGCAGCGCGCGCAGCGCCAGCCCCAGCTTGACCTTGCCGGCCGGCGCGTCGCCGCGGTTGACGTCGGCGAGCTTGTCGGCGGCGTTGCCCAGCTTGGCCGACAGCGCGATGGTTTTGCCTTCGCGCCACACCTCCATCGTCACATTATCACCCGGCAGCGCGATTCCCACCATCGCCGGCAGGTCGGCCGAGGCGACGATGTTCTGGCCGTTGAGCTTGCGCACCACGTCGCCCGGCTTCAGGCCGGCCCGTTCGGCCGGACTGCCCGGCTCGACGTTGGCCACCAGCGCGCCCTCCGGCGTGGCCAGCTTGAACGAATCGGCGAAGCCCTGGTTGACCTCCTGCACCGTCACGCCCAGCTTGGCGTGGCTGGCCTTGCCGGTGGCGACGATCTGGTCCTTGATGCGGTTGGCGACGTCGATTGGAATGGCGAACGACAAGCCCTGGAAGCCGCCGGTCTGGCTGTAGATCTGCGAATTCACGCCGACCACCTCGCCGCGCACATTGAACAGCGGCCCGCCCGAGTTGCCGGGGTTGACCGCGACGTCGGTCTGGATGAAGGGCACGTTGCTGTCGTCCGGCAACGAGCGGCCCTTGGCGCTGACCACGCCGGCGGTGACGGTGCTGTCGAAGCCGTAGGGCGAACCGATCGCCAGCACCCATTCGCCGACCTTCAAGTCCTTCGAGGCGCCCAGCGGCACCACCGGCAGGTTCTTGGCGTCGATCTTCAACACCGCGATGTCGGTTTTCGGGTCCGAGCCGAGCACGCGGGCGCGGTATTCGCGGCGGTCGGCCAGCTTCACCGTCACCTCGCTGGCGTCGCGCACGACGTGGGCGTTGGTGATGATGACGCCGTCCGGGCTGACGATGAAGCCCGAGCCCAGGCCGTGGGTCGGCATCTCGCGCCCGCCGCGCTGGCCGCCCTGCGGCCCCTGGAAGCGGCGGAAGAATTCGAAGAACGGGTCGTCGCCGAACGGGTCGGCGCGCTGGCCGCGGCCCTGGGCGCCATCGGCCATGTCGAGGCCGACCTTGGTGGTGCCGGTGACGCTGATGTTGACCACCGCCGGGCTGTTGCGCGCGGCGATCTGGCTGAAGTCCGGCAGCGCCACCGTCAGCGCCGCCGCGGTCGACGGCGCGGCGGCCGTGGCCGGCGCGGCGATGGCGGCGACGGCGGCCGGCGCCGCATTGGCGTCGGCCTTATTCTGATGCATCGCAATCGCGCCGACGGCGCCGACGACGCTGACGGTGGCCAAGGCCAGCGTCAGCCGTTTGATTGTCATCGACCCGGAATGGGATTGTTTTTGCATGGGGCGCTCCTGATTGAATAGGATGATTGATGTAGTGGATCATCGCGCACTAGACTTAGACGCCGCTTAAATAAACGACTAGGCCAGCGCGCCATCGACCTGGCGCGCCGGGAAACGCGAATGGCCCGTAGCGGAATACGGGCCAGCTCCTTGAAAGCCGTGTTCCGGCCAGTCCCGGCTTGGGCCGGCCGGATGTCGGTAGGCGATTACGGGCTTACGCGGCCTGGCGCTCCAGCGCACTGACGTTGTCCGCGCCGTCGATGACGATCTTGCGCGGCTTGTGCGCCTCCGGCACCTCGCGCACCAGTTCGATGGTGAGCATGCCGTTGTCGAACGAGGCGCCGGTTACCTTGACGTGGTTGGCCAGCTGGAAGCGCTGCTCGAAGTCGCGCGCCGCGATGCCACGGTGCAGGAAGGTGCGCTCGACGCCGTCCTTTTGTTTGCGGCCGGTCACGTGCAGCGAATCGCGTTCGGCGACGATGTCGACTTCGGCGCGGCTGAAGCCGGCCAGCGCCATGACGATGCGGTAGTTGTCCTCCGACACCAGTTCGATGTTGTAGGGCGGGTAGCTGGGCTGGGCGTCGCCGCGCTGCGCTTCGTTCAACAGATGGGCCAAGCGGTCGAAGCCAATGGCGGAACGATACAGGGGGGCGAGGTCGAATGTACGCATGGTAGATATCCTTTTAAGAGTGAAGCGATAGGGTGGCGCGGACCTCACGATGAGCATCCGCTGAGTACGATATACGGCCCCCGCCCAGGCATTTCAAGGCCTTGAAAAACGCTGCAAGACGCCCCATGGCGGCGCAAAATAATTTGCCGGTGGTGTTCCAGCCTGCCGCGGCGGGCCGCATGCTACACTGGATCGGCCCTGCGCAAGGCTGTCGGCGGCGGCCGTTTTCGCCCCGGCGGGTCATCCACTCACCCTCCCTTTCGACCGCCCATGATTGCTCAATCGCTGTTCCGTTTACGCGCCAGCGCGCGCTCGACCGCCCTGCTCGCCGCGTTGCTCGGCGCCGCCTTCGGCGCCCGCGCCGCGGCGCCGGCCGCCGCCGCCGAGCTGGCCTATCCCGGCACCATCGTGCTGCGCGTCGACGCCACCAACCTGGCGCAACAGATCTTCCGCGTCAGCGCCAGCATTCCCGTGCGGGCCGGCAATGTGACCTTGCTGTATCCGCAATGGGTACCCGGCAACCACGGCCCCAGCGGCCCGCTGGCCCAGTTCGCCGGCTTGAAGCTGAGCGGCAACGGCACCGCGCTGGCGTGGCGCCGCGACCCGGTCAACATGTTCGCCTTCCACGTCGAGGTGCCGGCCGGCGTCGCCATGCTGGAGGCCGAATACCAGTACCTGTCGCCGGTCGAGGCCACCCAGGGCCGCTTCACGATGAGCAACGAGATCCTCGGCGTGCAATGGCACGCGATGGCGCTGTACCCGGCCGGCTACGCCAGCCGCAACATCAGCGTGCAGGCCAACCTGACCCTGCCCGACGGCTGGCAGTACGCCAGCGCGCTGGAGCAGGCCGGGCGGCGCGGCAACGAGGTCGCCTTCAAGCCGCTCGACCTGGAAAAGCTGGTCGACTCGCCGCTGTTCGCCGGCCGCCACGTCAAGCGCATCGACCTCGACCCGGGCGCCACGGTGCCGGTGCACCTGAACCTGTTCGCCGACAACGCCGACAGCCTGGAGGCGAAGCCGGAACACATCGCGCTGCACCGCGCGCTGGTGCAACAGAGCTACAAGCTGTTCCAGTCGCACCACTACGCCCACTACGACTTCCTGCTGGCGCTCAGCGACGACTTCGGCGCGATCGGCCGCGAGCACCACCAGTCCAGCGAGAACGGCGTCAAGCCGGATTACTTCACCGACTGGGCCAAGAGCGAGCCGGTGCGGGCGCTGCTGCCGCACGAGTTCGCGCACTCCTGGAACGGCAAGTTCCGCCGCCCGGCCGACCAGGTCACGCCGGACTTCAACACGCCGCTGCAAAACAGCCTGCTGTGGGTCTACGAGGGCCAGACCCAATACTGGGGCAACGTGCTGGCCGCGCGCTCGGGCCTGATCGGCGCGCAAAACATGCGCGACATCTTCGCCGCCAGCGCGGCGCAATACGACAACGTCCAGGGCCGCAGCTGGCGCGCGGTGCAGGACACCACCAACGACCCGATCATCAACGGCCGCCGCCCGCTCGGCTGGGGCAACTGGCAACGCAGCGAGGACTATTATTCGGAAGGCGCGCTGATCTGGCTCGACGTCGACACCAAGCTGCGCGAACTGTCGGGCGAGCGCCGTTCGCTCGACCATTTCGCCCGCGCCTTCTTCGGCGCCGGCGACGGCAGCGCCGCCACCGCGCCCTACACCTTCGACGACGTGGTGCAGGCGTTGAACGCGGTCCAGCCGCACGACTGGGCCGGTTTCCTGCGCGCCCGCCTGGACGGCCACGGCCCCGGCGCGCCGCTCGACGGCCTGGCGCGGGCCGGCTGGAAACTGGTCTACGGCGACACCCAGAGCGAGTTCCTGAAAGGCGCCGAGGGGCGCGGCAACTGGACCGATTTCAGCTACTCGCTGGGCCTGGCGGTCGACAAGGAAGGCAAGATCGGCAACCTGCAATGGGGCGGGCCGGCGTTCCAGGCCGGCCTGTCGGGCAACACCACCTTGCTGGCGGTGAACGGCCGCGCCTACAAGCCGGAGGTGCTGAAGGCGGCCATCAAGGCGGCCAAGGGCGCCCCCAAGGCGATTGAATTGCTGGTCAAGAAGGGCACGCAATTTCGCACCGTGGCGCTGGACTACCACGGCGGCCCGCGCTATCCGCGCCTGGAACGCATCGAGGGCGCGCCGGACCGTTTGACGGGCATCTTGCAAGCGTTAAAATAGGGCGGACGGCGGGCGGGGCTGGTGTATATTACATTTTTTGCATGACATAGCCCCGACTCCGCCACCCCGTCCATGCCGCCCGATATCGCCCATTCCACCGACGCCGACGCTGCCAGCGACGAGCTAGCGCGCCAGCTCCAGGAGCTGGCCGGGCTGCGCGCAGCCGACGGGCTGTTGCGCGCCCTGCTCGAGCACGCGCCGATGCTGATTTCCACCAAGGACCTGCAGGGCACGGTGACCATGGCCAACCGCCATTTCGCGGTCCTCGACGGCTACGACCCCGACAATTTCGTCGGCAGGAACGTCTTCGACCTGTTTCCCCGCGCCATAGCCGAACAGCTGTGGAACAACGACCAGCGCGCCGCGCAACAGCGCGCCCCGGTGCGCGAGGAGGAGTCGGTGTACCACGCCGACCAGTCGCTGCACACCTACGCGACGGTGAAGTTCCCGCTGTTCGACAGCGCCGGCCGGGTCACCGCGACCTGCGCCGTCTCGACCGACGTCACCGAGGCCAAGGCCGCCAGGCTCGACAGCATCACCGACGAGCTGACCGGCCTGAACAACCGGCGCTACTTCAATCTGCGCTACGCCGAAGAGCAAAAGCGCGCCCAGCGCGAACGCCGCGTGCTGACGCTGCTGCTGGCCGACGTCGACCGTTTCAAGCAATACAACGACCACTACGGCCACGCGGCGGGCGACCGGGTGCTGGCGGCGGTGGCGCGGGCGATGCGGGCGGCGCTGAGCCGGCCGGCCGACCTGTGCTTTCGCACCGGCGGCGACGAATTCGCCTGCCTGTTCGCCAGCCGCGGCGCCGACGACAGCGTCGCGCTGGCCGAGCGCATGCGCCGCGGCGTGTTCCAGGCCGGCATCGCGCACCGCGCCAACGCGCCCTTCGGCCAGGTCACGCTGTCGATCGGCCTGGTTTTCATCGCCCCCGACGCCGCGCTCGACCAGCACGCTTTTTATGAACTGGCCGACCGCGCGCTGTACCGCGCCAAGGCCAAGGGGCGCAATCTGGTGTCGCGCTGACGGCTGCGCCGGCCCTGTGGCGCGGCGGCGTTTTGGTGTATGCTGACGCTATGAATACTGACACCGATATCCAACTGAGCGGCCCCTTCAAGGCCACCGACGGCTCCGGCCGCGCGCACGACATCAAAGCGATCCGCATTTTCGACGAAGGCTACGGCGTCATCGACGTCTACGTCGACTTCAGCGCCGCCATCGACGCCGACGCGTACAAAGACAAGACCCTGGTCGGACAGATCCTGGCGCGCCTGCGCAGCCTCGGCTACGTCGGCCCGGACTTCGGCCACGGCGACCTGGGCCTGCAGGACAAGAAATTGATCGTGCTCGAAGCGCCGGAGGAGTTCAACACCTTCGCCGCCAGCAAGGGCTGGAAAGACCTGGCGGCCGAGTTCGACGAGGGCGACGACGCCTGACAGGAACGGCGTTAAATGAGCGTGAGCGGGCCGGCGGCGCTGAAATCAAGCAACGGCAAAGAGCCGGGGTCGGACCCTCGGTTGTAAACTCGCCGGCAACCGGCGGACGGGCCGTCCGGCGAATCGAGCCGGGCCGGACCGCCAGCCTGGCGCCATCGGCGCCGGCCAAGTCCAGTCGCGCTGATCGCCTCCCCCCCCTTGGAATGACGGCCTGGCCGCAACCGTTCCTTATGCGCGCCGTCCCTTCCCCCATGCCGCCAAGCCAAGGTTTTCGTAGGTCGGGTTAGCGCGCAACGCGCGCGTAACCCGACAATGCTGGCGCCGAGCCGGCGGGCGGCGTCAGCGTCGACGCAGCCCCCCCTCAGCCGAACAGGCCGTGCAGATACCAGCGCGGTTCGGCCTGCTCGACCGCGCCGCCGATGCGCTCGCGGTAGACCCAGTAATGGGCGTGGTCGCGGCCCTCGGCGACGAAGTAGTCGCGCGCCTGCGTCTGGCTCCACCAGCCCGCCTCGATGCGTTCCGGCGCCGACCTCATCGTCAGCGGCGAACCGTAAAACGGCCGGTGCTCGCGCATCAGCAGCGCGACCGGCTTGGCCAGCAGCCAGCTCGGACGCGGCATGCTGAGGATGTCGGCCGGCAGTTGCGCCTGGCCGGCCGCCGCCTTCGGCGCCAGTTGCAGCGGCACCCAGGCGTTGGCCGCCTCCGGCCGGTAGTCGGCCCGCGGCGCCGCCTGCAACACGTTGTCCGGACCCAGCCGCGCCGCCAGCAACTCGAACAGGCGCTGGCGCTCCTGCGGCGTGCCGCCCGGCTCGGGGAACAGCGACTCGCTCGGCGGCGCCATCGGCTGCACCTGCAAGGCCTCCAGGCACAGGCCGATCACCGGCGCCTCCAGCGTCAGTTGCGCCAGCCGCTCCTTGAGCAGGCGCAGCAGGTGGTCGTCGCGCCAGGTCGGTTCGGCCAGCACGATCTCAAGCGCCGTCGGCGGCCGCGCCACCCGGCCGCGCTCGTGTTCAAGCAGCAGGCTGACGCGCTCGACCGCGCATTGCCGCGCGCACAGCCAGCCCGTCATCTGCAACAGCAGCCGGCGCGCACCGAACAGCAAGGCCTCGGCGTCCTCGACCCGGTCGAACAGTTCCAGCTTGGCGCGAAAACTCGCCGGCGCCTCGATCCATTCAAACAGTTCGGCGCTGTGGCCGTGCGCGCCGTCGAGCATGTCGAGCAGCGCGCGGCCGCAGCGCCGCTGCAAACCGGGCCGCGGCAGGGCGCGCATCTGTCCCAGCGTCAGGCAGCCGATGCCGTCAAACCACTCCAGGTAGGGCCGCGCCGGCGGCAGCAGGGCGCTCGGCAGCCGGTCCAGCCGGCGCACCATCGACGGCATCGTCAGCGCGCGCCCGGCGTTGGCGCGCGCCAACAGCCAGGCGCCGCGCGCGGTCGGCGCGCAGGCCAGCGCGGCCGAAAAACCCAGCGCCTGCACGCTGGCGGCGATGCGCCGGCACAGCGCGCGCACGCCGCCGAACAGGCGCAGGCTGGCACCGACGTCGATCAACAGCGTGGCCTCCTCGGCCGCCGCCACCAGCGGCGTGTACTGCAGCAAGGCCATCGCCACCGCGTGCAGCGCCTCGGCCTCGCGCGCCGGCGCGCGCTCGTGCACGCGCACCTGCGGCGCCAGCATCAGCGCGCCGCCGCGGCGCATGCCCGGACGCACCCCGGCCGCGTGCGCCAACGGCGACAGCGCCACCACCCGCTCGTGCTCCAGCACCACGCTGCAACTGTCATCCGACCAGTTCGGAAAAAACACTTCGAGCGGAAGCCGGGGCAGATAAAGGCCGATCCAAAGACGCATGGCGCTGCAGTAAAGAAGAGGGGGTCAGGGGCAGGAACAGCGGCGCGTCGCGCTGCGGTCCCCGGCGTTTCACGAAGCCGATGTCGACGCCGCCGGCGGCCGGGCGCAGCGACAGCCGCAGCGGCGCCGGCGAGGCGTCCTGCGCCGAGGCCAGCGGGCGCAGCATGCAAAACAGCGTGTCGCCGCTTTGCGCCGCCAGGTGCAGGCGGCGCAGGGTTTCGCCGCGCGCATGGTTTTGCCAGAACAGCAAGGCGGCGCAACTGCCGCTGCGCAGCACGTTTTCGGCCGCCCACAGCGCGTCGCCGCTGCTGCCGCTGCGCACCCAGAGCAGTTGCGACGGCGCCAAGCCCAGCGCCGCCAACGCCAGCGCCTGCGGCGGATGGGGCGGCTGCAACAGCACGATGGGCAGCTTCGGCAGCCGCGCCAGCGCCGGACTGAGCAAGCGCATTTCGCCGCTGCCGGTCTGCTGCACCAGCAAATCGATCAGGGTGCCGGTCGGCCAGCCGCCGCCCGGCAGTTGCGCCGACAGCGCGGCGAAGCCGGTGTCGACGCAGCGCGTGGCCGAGTGCGCCAGCTGCGAGGCCCGCCACAAGGACGGGTGCAGCGCTTCGGGCGCGGAGAGGAGGTCGGATCGGAGCATAACATTCGCCGGTAAGAGTACTGTATAAATACACAGTACTGTTTGAACCCGGGTTTGGCAAGGTTTATCTTGCGCCCGCCCACACGCCAACAGGTGCCAAGCGGTAATACTGTAAAATAGACACCGTATTCCGGCATGACCGTCGGCCATTTCCTTTTAAAAAAGGCATTCCATTTGACCACCATGCAACTGATCAGCGCGATTGTTTTCGGCCTCGCGCTGCTGCACACCTTCGCCGCCAAATCGTTTGAAGTACTGGCCCACCGCCATCCGCACCACGCCGGCCTGTTCCATTTGCTGGGCGAGGTCGAGGTGGTGTTCGGCTTCTGGGCCTTCATTCTGATCATCGTCATGGCCTTCGTCGACGGCGGCGCCCAGGCCATCGGCTACGCCGAGTCGCGCCAGTACACCGAGCCGCTGTTCGTCTTCGTGGTGATGGTGGTGGCGGCGTCGCGGCCGGTGCTCGACATCATGCAGCGCCTGCTCGGCGGCGTGGCCCGGCTGATGCCGGTGCGCACCGAACTGGCGCTGGTCTGGCTCGGCCTGGCGCTGGTGCCGCTGCTCGGCTCCCTGATCACCGAGCCGGCCGCGATGACGCTGGCGGCGCTGATGCTGGCGCCGCAAATCTTCCGCCAAGGCATTCCCGAGGGGCTCAAATACGGCGCGCTCGGCGTGCTCTTCGTCAACGTCTCGATCGGCGGCACGCTGACCTCCTACGCCGCGCCGCCGGTGCTGATGGTGGCCACCACGTGGAACTGGGACAGCGCCTTCATGGCCAGCCATTTCGGCTGGAAAGCCGCCATCGCCGTGCTCGTCAACGCCACCGGCGCCAGCTTCCTGCTGCGCCGCTACCTGCGCGGCGCCGCCGCCAACGACGCCGGCCCGCACGTCGAGCCGGTCGCGGCGATCCCGTGGCCGGTCACCGCCGTGCACCTGGGCGTGCTGGCCGCCGTGGTCGCGCTGGCGCACCACCCGGTGCTGTTCCTCGGCCTGTTCCTGCTGTTCTTGGGGTTTTCACAAGCCTACCAGCGCTACCAGAGCCCGTTGATCCTGAAGGAGGGCTTGCTGGTCGGCTTCTTCCTGGCCGGGCTGGTGGTGCTGGGCGGCATGCAGCAATGGTGGTTGCAACCGATCGTCTCAAGCTTGCCGCCGGTGTCGCTGTTCTTCGGCGCGCTGGGCCTGACGGCCATCACCGACAACGCCGCCCTGACCTACCTCGGTTCGCTGATCGCCGGCATGAGCGACGAGGCGAAATACATGCTGGTGGCCGGCGCCGTCGCCGGCGGCGGCCTGACCGTGATCGCCAACGCGCCCAACCCGGCCGGCGTGGCGCTGTTGCGGCGCGGTTTCAAGGACGAGTCGATCAGCGCGCTGGGCCTGCTGGCCGGCGCGCTGCTGCCGACGGCGGTCGCGGCCGCCGCGTTTTTCCTGTAGTCAAACCATGTTGTGCCATCTTGTATCGATATAAAGGAAACACATCATGCCCGACATAAGCAATTGGCTCGCTTTTGGCTTGGTCGCACTCGGCATGGCGCTGACGCCCGGCCCGAACATGGTGTATCTCATCTCGCGATCGATTTGCCAGGGAGCGGCGGCCGGGCTGGTCTCGCTTGGCGGCGTGGCCCTGGGTTTTGTCGTCTACATGGTGTGCACCGCCCTGGGTATCACGGTACTGTTTCTGGCGGTTCCGTATGCCTATGACGCCTTGCGCATCGGCGGCGCCATTTACCTGCTTTACCTGGCCTGGCAGGCGGTAAAACCGGGCGCACGCTCACCCTTCCACGTGCGCGACTTGCCACAGGACAGCAATCCTCGGCTGTTTGTGATGGGCTTTCTCACCAGCCTGTTCAACCCGAAGATCGCGGTCATCTACCTTTCCCTGCTGCCCCAGTTCATCAGCCTGGAGCATGGCAACGTGCTGGCACAATCGCTCACGCTCGGCTTTACGCAGATCGCCGTCAGCCTGAGCGTTAACGCCCTGGTCGCCGTGACGGCCGGGACCATTGCGGGCTTTTTCGCCGGGCGGCCGGCGTGGCTGGTCATCCAGCGCTGGCTTATGGGAACCGTGCTGGCGGGCTTGGCCATGCGCATGGCGATGGAAGCCCGGCGCTAAGCGCCGCCCTGGCCGGGTTCGTACACCAGGAAGTGCAAGCGGTCATAAAATATGCTGAAGGCATAGTCGAAGGTACCGGCGATCTTGAAGCCCTTGCGTAGATAGATCTGCAAGGCGTCGCTCTTCTCCCACACCGTCAGCGTGATGCGCTCGCAGCGCCGGCGGCTGCTCAGGCTCTTGATTTCATTGAGCATCTGATTGAACAAACCCTTGCCCCGGTATTTCTCATCGATGGCCAGACTGCTGACGAAACAATCGTCGTCGCGGCAATGCTCCAGCACGAATTGGTCGTAGGCGTCGTCGAGCGCCTTCATGTCGTCGCGGTAGTACGATACCGCGCCGCATGCCTGGAAATCCGCCATCGTCGCGGCGGTAAAAAAGCCGATGAAATTATCCTCCTCATCGTGCAAGCCATGGATGTGCTGTAAATAGGGATCGATGTTTTGCCGCCTTTGCAATTCGACAAACTGCACATTCAGCTTGTTCCCAAAGGAGCAGTACTCCAGGTAACTGGTGGAAAACAAGAGTTTCGCCATGCGATTCTTGGTCTCCTCCCCCAACAGGCTGCCGTGAACCAGTGTGACGGGGGCGTGCGACAACAGCCCGGCATGGCCGCTATGGTCCGGCGCCTTTGCGCCCCCGTGGCGGCCGACGGTCCGACGCCAGAACGCCCCCGCCGCGATGTTTTTCGAATTATGCGCCACCAGGTAGCGGCAAAATATCGCATTCACCCGGTCCAACTGCCCGTCGTCCGACAACACCGAGTAGTAGTGGAAATGATCGACTTCCGCGCGCAACTGCGCCGGATACGCCATCCTGGGCGCCTCATCGATTGAAAACACATCGACGATATTGGCCAGCTCCAAGGGGTCCTTCAGGCGCCAATTGATCTCGTCGAGCCTGGCGATACAGCGCGCATACGCGCGCTTTTCCTCTTCGCTCAAGGGCAGTTGAATATCGGTGATGATATCAACCAACAAGCGCATGCCGCGGATTCCACCGACCACCGCCTCTTTGCCGCCGTGATACAGCACCGAATAGCGCTGGTAGAACTCGGCATGGCTCAGGAAGGTCCGGCCCAAGTTCTTCTTCCACTCGCTATAAAACTCGCCGAACAGCCGCGATTCGAATTCCGGACAGCTGCAAGGAATGCCCGCGTCGATGCGTGAATAGGCCAGATTCACATTCCGGAACACCTCCCTCAGGGCGGGGTCGTTCTTTTTGGCGATGACCATGCCGGTCTCATCCAAAAACAGATTCATCCAGCTGACATGATGGCTTTTTTCCGCGCCGCCGTCGGCGACCTGGCGATGAAAATAATCGGGCACCTCCGGCGTCATCAGGAAAATGGTCGCCGGATTATGCGGAATGGTATCCACGTCCATGTAGATGCCGCCATATTCGCACATGATCAGGATGCGGAAGTAATCGGACAGCGTCGCGAAATAGCGCTTCGTATGCAACTCATCCAACAGATCAAATCTGTCTTGCGCAAAGTCCAGCGCCAAGTCGCGCAGCGCGTTGATATGCAGCGTATTCGGGCCGATGGCATAGCGGCCGATGGCGTAGCGCCCGACGCCGCCGGTCGGGCTGAAGCGGGGATCGCGCGCCAGTTGCCCCTCGTCCCAGACCCAGAGGATCGACACATACGGCGCGCCGCCGTTTTCCCTTACTTCGTCGAGCGCCGCGCCCCACTGCTGTATGGCTTCCGCGGCAATGGACGGCAACTGCCCACCCATCCAAATTCTGTGGATATAGCGCTCATCGTTGCCGATCGAGCGCGTCGGAATACAGCTCAGCGATGAACACGTTGCCGCGTTGAAGTGGTTGAAATTCAAATGAATAAATGTGCGCAGCGCGGCGACACCGGCGTCGTACTCGTCCGCCATTTCCTCCAGGCGCGCGTCATTGCGCGAAGGGCGGGCAGCGTCCGCCAGCGCATGGGGAAAGGCGTCCGTCAGCGTGATGTAATCGAGCTTCAGCTTATTGATGCGGAACTCATACTCCAGGTTGAAAATTTTCGCTTGATCGTGTTGCGAGGCCAGGTCATCTATCTTCATGAGCGCTCCATATTTCCCGATGAGAATGTAGGTAATTTCCGAACGATGTCAACCATTTCAAGCACACGCGAATCTACCGGATATCAGTGCTGGACTTGCAGTAGCGCGCTTCCCCCTCGCGCCGCCATGCCCCTGGAGAAAATCAGCAGGCAGGCCATGATCATCAAAATGACGGGAATGTTCAGCAATGCGTAAGTCGACAGGGAGTAGCCGAAGCGCTGGCACAGCACGTTGTAGAGCTGCAGCCAGGCAGCCAGGTAGATGCAGTAAAGCAGGCTCATCGCGGCCGACGTCAAGGTCAGCGATTCCTTGCTCGACGTGATCGCGCACCTGATCAACGCGCCATTAAACAAGCCGAAGCCGATGGAGTAGACAAACATGCAGGCGGCGAAAACATCGATATGGTGACGAGCCGCGCCAGCGCCCAGCATGCCGGCCGCCGCGATCAAACCGCCCATGCGCAGCAAATTCACGAGCTGGAAGTCATTTTTGATTTTTTGAATGGCGATACTGCTCAGAACGAATCCCGACAAGATGGCGCATTGCAGGACGATGTAGGTGGTGTAGGAGGCTTGCATATCCTGCATCACGAAGATGGGAGAAAAACCGATCCAGGCCGTCAGCGGCACGGTGGCCAGTCCGGCGGTGAACATGCCGAACATGAAGCGCCGGTTGCTGAAGATTTTCGCGTAACTTCGGCGGATGGCGGCGTAGTCCAGGAATGGCTGCGTCACCTCTTTTTTCGGCATGAATTTGAACAAGCCGACCAATGAAATCAGTCCCAGCGCGCCGGACATGAAAAACACGTATTTCCAATCCAACTTGCTGATGATCGCGCTGCCGATAATGGGTCCGGCCAGCGGCGCCAATATAGTGGTGCTGGACAGGATGCTGCTGAGCTTGACCGCTTCAATATCGTCGAACAACTCGTGAATCATGGCGTAGCCGACGAACACGAAACAGCAGCCCATCCCCTGGAAAAAGCGCGTGAGCAGAAAATGCTCGATGGACGTGGAAAACGGCACCATCAGCGTTGCCAGCAGAAACAACGAATTGCCTATCAAGATGAGTTTGCGCTTACCGATGTAATCGGCTAAAGGGCCGAGGAAAATCTGCATGGAACTGCCGCCCAGCAGATACAGGCTCAGGGACAAGGGTATGAATTTTTGCTGCGCCCTGAACTCATCGATAATGATCAGCATCGCCGGCATGATCATGTCATTCGACAGATAGATATTGAGTTCATAAACGACGAAAAACGCAAAAAACCAGAGCAGTTGTTTGGACTTTATATACATTGCTTGATCCGTAAATGGGTAGTGTCCAGCGCGGCCAGCCGCTGTCAGCATATACCAATTGTATACCAATTTACCTTTTAAGCAATGTTTTTGCCTATTTTAAATACCAAACTAATACCACATTGGTCGGCTTTACACCTTTCCAGGGGCGATACGTACGTTGCCACACAGTAGGCGAAAAACGTCCGGTAACCCGCACGGGCCAGGCGCCACATGTTACTATTTATGAAATTATCATTGATATAATATTGCATGGGAGAGTATGAGATGAGTATTCGCACGCGTTGTGGTGCACGGGCCAAATTATTGCCGTTGCTTATATCCGCGGGACTGGCCAGCCACGCGGCCCTGGGCGCATCGATCCCATTCCAAACCGAGTTCATGATCGAGGCCGAAGACGGCACGAAAAGCGCGAGCTCTGGATGGCTCGAGAAAACTGGCGCCGGCGCATCGAATCAACGGTTCATGCAAGCGCCGCCCGAGTACAAGGGGGCGCAAGAGGCCGGTACTCCCGGTGAACTGTCTTATCAAGTGCTGATTCCTGCCGCCGGCACTTACAAAATCTGGCTGCGCATGCTGGCAACAAGCGCTACGTCGAATTCCCTCTTTCTGGCGGTAGAGGATGACATGGGATCCAGCGCGTTCAGCGCGACCAGACCGCCCAAAGTGGACGGCGACTGGAAGTGGTTCTATGTAGAGCGCGTACTCAAAGCTGGCGTGAACACTATCAAGCTCGACCGCCACATGGGCGGAGCAGGCATTGACCGACTGATGGTAAGCTCCTTGCCCGCCTTTGTTGCCAGCGGCATGGGCACCAGCCCCGGCATCCCCGCTATCGTGCCACCGGCCGGCCACCCTCGCCTGTTCGCCAGGAATTCCGATCTGGACCGGTTGCGCAGCCAAATGGCGCATCCGGAAATCAAGCCGGCGTGGGAGCGCATGGAAAAAATTGCCGGCGACGCAATCAAGGTCTATCCCGAGGGCAATCTCCCGCTTGCGGAGGCCGGCAAGTCAAATTACAAAAAGGAGTTGCTGGTCGCCATTAAACGCCGAGCCCTGGATTATCTGCTGTACGGCAACCAGATGAACGGAGCGTTGGCCGTCACCCTGATGGAAAACAACCTAAAGACCGTCCGATTCACTGCGGATACCCGCGAAAAAGGCGACACCATCTTGACCAGCGCCATGGTCTACGACTGGTGTTACCCGCTGATGACCGCCGCGCAGCGGACGTACTTCATCGAACGCTTCAAGACGATTGCGCCAACCATGGAAATCGGCTACCCGCCAATCAAACAGGGTTCGTTGGTTGGCCATGGCAGCGAGGCGCAACTGATGCGCGACCAGTTAAGCGCCGGCGTGGCTTTCTACGACGAAGATCCGACCATTTACCAGATCGTCGCCGGCCGCTTCTTCGCGGAATTCATCGAAGCCCGTCATTTCAGCTATCAAGCCCAAAGCCACCATCAAGGCCTTTCTTACGGGCCGGTCCGCTACATGGCCGACCTGTATGCGGCCTGGATCTTCCGTCGCATGGGCGCCGGCGACGTATTCGATCCACTGCAGCAAATGACACCCTATCACTGGCTCTATATGCGCAGGCCCGATGGACAGATGATGCGTGACGGCGACATCTATCAATCCGCTTACATGCGCTATGGCCAGTACTGGTCGGAACCGATCGCTTATCTTTTGCCCGCAAGCTATTACAACGACCCGGTACTGAAACAAGAGCTTGCGCAGCAACTCAGTTTGGTCGAACAAACCACTGGTTTTAGTGTCGAGGACGATATCTGGTACCATTTGTTTGGCAACACGCAATTGATCCCGCAAACCAGTCCGAAAAACCTGCCTCTCACAAAGTATTTCCCCGACCCGGCAGGCATCATGGTGGCGCGCACGGGCTGGGAAAACGGCGTCAAGCTGGATTCCGGCACGGCCATCGCGAGCATGAAAATCGGCAACGTGCAATACAGGAACCACCAGCACCTCGATGCCGGCCAGTTCCAGTTCTACTACAAAGGCAGCCTGGCCAGCGCATCGGGCATCTACTCGGGCAAGAGCACCGCCAACGGTGTCCCCGGTAGCGCCGACGGCACTACAAGTTTGGAATACGGCAGCACCCACGACAAAAACTACTACAAGCGCACGATCGCCCACAATGCGCTATTGGTGCTTGATCCGAGCGAAGAGTTCCTGGGTTCCGCCAACGACGGCGGCCAGCGCTGGGTCTCGAAATACGAACCATTCTCGCTGCCGGAATTGCTCAACCTGCCGCATCCGGATACCCAGTACAACAGCGACCAGCGCGTGGACAACAGCTCGGTAGTGGCCAGCGTGCTCAGGCACCAGTTCGGCCCGGACGCCGTCAAACCGGAGTTCAGCTATCTGAAAGGCGACCTCACCAACGCCTACACGTCCAAGGTCAGCGAGGTCAAACGTTCCTTCGTATTCTTGAATTTGAACGACCCCGACCATCCCGCCGCCCTAATCGTGTTCGACAAGCTAACCTCCAGCAACAGCGCCTTCACCAAAACCTGGTTGCTGCACACCCAAGCCGAACCGCAGATCACAGGCGATACCGTCACGGTCCTGCGCACCGGCAACGGCTACAACGGCAAGCTGGTCAACCGGACCTTGCTGCCCGCCGCAGACAACACCGCCATCGTCAAGGTTGGCGGCCCGGGCCGCGAATATCTGGTCGGCGACACGAACTACGCCATCTTTCCGAACCATCAACTAAACACCGAGGAAGCGGGATCTTGGCGTGTCGAAGTTTCGCCAAAAACGAAAGCCGGCGCCGATACCTTCTTGAATGTCATGCAGGTGATGGATGCCAAGGTGCTCAATATGAACGGCACGGTCGTTGGCGAAGGCCCCCCTCCATTTGCCACGGCGGCCATTGTGTCGGAGCAGATGAGCGGCGTGACGCTGAAAGACCGGGCGGTGTTGTTCGCCAAGGACGGCGCCGACATCACCGACACGGCCAGCTTCGTGCTGCCGCCTTCGCCCGGGGGCATGAAAGTGTTGGTGACCGACTTGACGCCTGGTATATGGACGATCGGAAAAGCTGGCGACAGTGCCACGGTCCAGTATGAAGTCCAGCCTGACGAGGGAACTGTATATTTCGTCGCGTCAACGGGCGGCACTTACGTCTTGCAGCGCGGATCGGCCACTGTGCTGCATTAAGGCTGCGGGCGAACCCGGGCCTCAGCGAACGCGGCGGTGCTTGGCGAAGAAGTCGAGCATCATTTTGCTGGCGTCCGGCCCGGCCTTGTCGTTGTAGGTCAGGCTGGGGTCGCCGCCGCTCCAGGCGTGCTCCAGGCGCTCGATCCTGGCCACCCGCAGCAGCAGTTTGCTGCCGACGTGGAAGTCGCGGATCTGGTGCGCGTTGGCCGGGTTGCGGCTGCCGGCCCGCCCCGCCGGCTTCGCCTCGACCGACACCGCCGTCTGCGCCGGCATGCGGTTCAGCAGCAGGCTTTGGCGTGTCAGCTGGGCTTGGTTGACCGGACGCACCACCTTGTCGGCCTCGCCCTGGATCAGAATCGCCGGCAGCGCCGGAAACGCCGGGCGGCGCGCCAGCACGTCGCCGATGGCGTCGTCGACGTGCTGGCTGGCGCCGTGTTGCATCACCTTCAGCGCGCCGATCACGCCGTGGCCGGCGCCATACACCGGCCCGGAATGCAGGCCCACCGCGGCGATCAGTTCGGGATGCGTCAGCGCGACGATGTCGGCCATGCCGGCGCCGGCCGACATGCCGGCAATGTAGACGCGCGAGCGGTCGATGCCATAGCGCTGGGCCACTTGCTCAATGATGCCGACGATCGTGCGGACGTCGCCGCCGCCCTCTTGCGTGGCCTTGTCGTACCATTTCCAGCAGCGGTGGGCATGCGAGCTGAGCGACTGCTGCGGATACAGCACGGCGTAACCTTTTTTCTCCGCCAGCCGGTTCATCCGCGTGCCTTGCGCGAACTGCGGCGCGGTCTGGTCGCAGCCGTGCAGCATCACGACCAGCGGCATCCCCTTGCGCAGCATTGTCGCGGACGGCGCTTTGTCGGGCAAATACAGGTAATACATCATGCGCTTGCCGGGCATGTGCCCGGCTTCGGGCGTCGGCGAATAATAGCTGGCCAGCCACTTTCCGGGCAGCGCCGGTTGCGCGACATGGGCGCGCGGCGCGGCCGCCGGCTTGGCCCGCGACGCGGCGGCAGCGGGCTTTGGCGCCGCCTTTGCCCTCGGCGCCGCCCGGGGCTTCGGCGACGGCGCCAGCGTTGGCTTCGGCGCCAACGCCAGCGTGGGTTTGGGTTTAGGTTTGGCCTTGGCGCGCGGCCTGGGCGCGGGTGTGCCGAACAGGCTTTGGGCTAGCTTGGTGGCGCTGCGCTGCTGCGCCTTGCCAACGCGCACCAAGCCGCGCAGCCACTGCGTCGAGGCCTTCACCATCGTCGTCTGACCACATTGCCTGGACAATGGGAATCCATCCTGCCGGTAAAAAATGTCATCGCAATCCTCTATCCCGCGTTAGAACCGCACTGTTTCGCCGGCATGCACAAACACCACAATAACGCGAAACAGCGCCGCGCTCGGTACGCTAGCGCTCACAAGGAGCGGGCCAACACGATTGAGGCAGATCAAACGCCGCGGGGTACGAATGCTTATTCTGACTTTTGCAGAACCCTATTCATCAGCGACTCCCGGCGTTTCCGGGCGAATCAATACAAAGGAGGCTGACATGACTTATATGGACCGTGACACCCTTGGCATGTACAAAGGTAGAAGCAGCAGCAGCGGCGGCCCCGGCCCGGAATTAATGGGTTCCGGTACGCTGGTGGGCGAAGATGTTTACAACCACAAAGAGCAAGACCTGGGCGACATCAAGGAAATCATGCTCGACATGCGCACCGGTGAAGTGGCGTATGCCGTGCTGTCGTTCGGCGGCATTCTCGGCATGGGCGAAAAACTGTTTGCCGTGCCTTGGGAAAGCCTGACGCTCGACACCGTCAACAAGCGCTTCCTGCTCGACATCGACAAGGACCAGCTTAAAACCGCACCCGGTTTCGACAAGGACCACTGGCCCGACATGACCAGCGAAGACTGGGCCCAGCAAATCAGGACGTTCTATGGCACCGGGTCGCGCAGCGGCGCGGCACACAGCGGCCGGTCGACTTCCGGGGCCGGTAGCTCGGGCGGGATTGCAGGCTAGCGCCAGGTTTTGTGGGTCGGGTTAGCCCATCGGGCGTAAGCCGACAACGTTGGCCTGGAGCGGCGCGTTCCGCTTTGGCCAACATTGCCGCACTACGCTACGCCAACCCGACCTACGAGACGCTAACTTAACGCTGCATCGATTCCCACACTTTTTGCAGGCGTTTCGCCGACACCGGCATCGGCGTGCGCAACTCCTGCGCGTACAGCGACACGCGCAGCTCTTCCAGCATCCAACGGAACTCCGTCAGCTTCGGATCGGTGTTCTTGCCGGCCTGGCGGTCCTTGGCGCAGCGCTGGTACAAGGTCGCAGCCTGTTGCCACTCGGCCATCAGCTTAGCGTCGCGGGCGGGGTCGATGCGCAGCTTTTCCAGGCGCACGTTCATCGCCTTCAGGTAGCGCGGGAAGTGCGCGATCTGGCCGTAATCGTTGTCAAGCAGGAAGCGTTTGTTGACCAGCCCTTGCAACTGGCTTTGCATGTCGGCGGCGGCCGGCCCCGGTATGCCCTGCAAGCGCTTCGGCAAACCGTGGAACTCGGTGAGCACCTGCGCCAGCAGGCGCGCGATTTCATTGACCAGCAATACCAGGCGCGACTTGCCCTCGTCCTTGCGCTTGGCGAAGGCGGCGGCGTCGAGCGGCAGCGGATCTTGCAGGCAGGCGATGTCGAGCGCCTTTTGGATGATTTGTTCGCGCAACTCTTCCTGCGAACCCAGCGCCATGAATTGCATGCCCATCTGTTGCAGGCCGGGGATGCTTTTCTCGACGTATTTGAGTTGGTCCTTCATCTGCAGCGCGAACAGGCGGCGCAGGCCGACCCGGTGCGTGCGCGCGGCAACGGTCGGATCGTCGAACACTTCCAGGTCGCAATGCGTGAGCTTGTCGACCAGCGCCGGGAAGCCGATCAGGGTCACTTTCCCCTGGACGATTTCCAGCAGTTCCGGCAGTTCGCCGAAGGTCCAGCCGGTCAGGCCCATGTGCTGCGTGACGGTGTTCGCCGCCGCCGCGCCGCCCGCCTTGGCCGCCGCCACGTTGCCGCCGGCGCCGAAGCCCTTGGCGGCGGCCGGCACGTGCACCGCGCCGGTCGGCGGCGCGGTCTTCACCTCCGCCATCTTTTGGAACTCCTGGCGCGCCTGCCCGCCGAACTCGGCCTGCAAGGTGGCCAGGTTGCGCCCCATGTCCAACTGGCGGCCGTGCTCGTCGACCACCTTGAAGTTCATGAAGTGATGCGCCGGCAAGGTCTCCGGTTTGAAGTCGGTGGTCAGCACGCTCAGGCTGGTCTGGGCGCGCACGTCGGCGATGATGGCGTCGACCAGGTCGCCGCGGCCGAACACGCCGGCTTCGTGCACCCGTTCGCAGAACTTGGCCGCGTAGTCGGGCAGCGGCACGCAGTGGCGGCGCAGCTTTTGCGGCAGCGATTTGAGCAGCAGATGCACCTTCTCCTTCAGCATGCCCGGCACCAGCCATTCGCAGCGTTCGCGCGGCAACTGGTTGAGCGCGAACAGCGGCACCGACAAGGTGACGCCGTCGCGCAGGCTGCCCGGCTCGAAATGGTAGGTCAGCTGCATTTCCAGCCCCGTCACCGCCATCATTTTCGGGAACAGCTCGGTGGTCACGCCGGCCGCCTCGTGGCGCATCAGCTCGTCGCGGTTGAGGAACAGCAGCTTTGCTTCCTTGGCCGTGGCGTCCTTGTGCCACTTCTCGAAGCCGGCGCCGTTGCACACGTCGGCCGGCAGCAGCTTGTCGTAGAACGCGGCGATCAATTCATCGTCGACCAGCACGTCGAGGCGGCGCGACTTGTGCTCGAGGTTCTCGATTTCCTTGATCAGCTTGTGGTTGTGCGCGAAGAACGGCGCGCGCGTGTCGAACTCGCCGCCCACCAGCGCGTCACGGATGAAGATTTCGCGCGCCTCGGGCAGGTTGAACTGGCCGTAGTTGATGCGCCGCTGCGCGTACACCACCAGCCCGTACAGCGTGGCGCGTTCGGACGCGCTGACCTGCGCCGAGCGCTTTTCCCAGCGCGGCTCGCCCCAGGACTTCTTCAACAGATGGCCGCCGACCTTTTCCAGCCACTCCGGCTGGATCTGCGCGATGCAGCGCGCGTACAGGCGCGTGGTGTCGACCAGCTCGGCCGCCATGATCCATTTGCCGGGTTTCTTCAGCAGCGAGGAACCGGGCCAGACGTGGAACTTGATGCCGCGCGCGCCCAGGAAGCCGGCGCCCGGCTCGTCCTCGGCCTTGAAGCCGATGTTGCCCAGCAGGCCGGTCAGCAGCGCCGTGTGCAGGTTTTCATAAGTGGCGGGCGCGTCGTTCATGCGCCAGCCCTGCTCCTTGACAATCGTCAAGAGCTGCGAATGGACGTCGCGCCACTCGCGCAGGCGCAGTTGCGACAGGAAATTGGCGCGGCAGTTGTCCTGCAATTGCCGGTTGGTTTTCTTGTGCTCGATGGCGCCTTCGAACCATCTCCAGATCTTGATGTAGCTGAGGAACTCCGACTTCTCGTCGGCGAACTTCTTGTGCGCCTCGTCGGCCGCCTGCTGGTGTTCCATCGGCCGGTCGCGCGGGTCTTGCACCGACAGCGCCGAGGCGATGATCAGCACTTCCGTCAGGCAAACGTTGTCGAGCGCGGCCAAAATCATCCGGCCCACGCGCGGGTCCAGCGGCAGCTTGGCCAGCTTGTTGCCCAGCGCGGTCAGGCGGTTGACCTCGTCGACCGCGCCCAGTTCCTGCAACAATTGGTAGCCGTCGGCGATGGCGCGCGCCAGCGGCGGTTCGATGAAGGGGAAGGTTTCGACGTCGGTCAGGTGCAGCGACTTCATGCGCAAGATGACCGAGGCCAGCGACGAGCGCAGAATCTCCGGCTCGGTGAACTTCGGCCGCAGCAGGAAGTCCTGCTCCTCGTACAGGCGGATGCAGACGCCGTCGGCGACGCGGCCGCAACGGCCGGCGCGCTGGTTCGCCGCCGACTGGGCGATCGGCTCGATCTGCAACTGTTCGACCTTGTTGCGGTAGCTGTAGCGTTTTACGCGCGCCAAGCCGGCGTCGACCACGTAGCGGATGCCCGGCACCGTCAGCGAGGTCTCGGCGACGTTGGTGGCGAGCACGATGCGGCGCGCGTTGCTCACTTTGAAGACGCGTTCCTGCTCCTCGGCCGACAGGCGGGCGAACAGCGGCAGGATTTCGACATGCGGCGGATGGTGCTTGCGCAGCGCCTCGGCGCAGTCGCGGATTTCGCGCTCGCCCGGCAGGAACACCAGCACGTCGCCCGAACCGATGCGGCACAGTTCCTCGACGCCGTCGACGACGGCGTCCATCAGGTCGCGCTTCTCGCGCGCGGCGGCGGCCTTGGGCGCCGGCTTGGCGGCGTCGGCGTTACCCATCGGCACGCCGTCGCGTTCGACCGGACGGTAGCGCACCTCGACCTGGTACAGCCGGCCCGACACCTCGATCACCGGCGCCGGCTTCTCGGGCGTGCCGAAATGGCGCGCGAAGCGGTCGGCGTCGATGGTCGCCGAGGTGATGATGATCTTCAAATCCGGCCGGCGCGGCAGCAACTGTTTTAGATAGCCGAGCAGGAAGTCGATGTTCAGGCTGCGTTCGTGCGCCTCATCGATGATGATCGTGTCGTAATTTTTCAACAGCGGATCGGTTTGCGTCTCGGCCAGCAAGATACCGTCCGTCATCAGCTTGACCGAGGCGCCGCGCGTCAGCGTGTCGGCGAAGCGCACCTTGAAGCCGACGGTTTCGCCCAGCGGCGTGCCCATCTCCTGGGCGATGCGCTTGGCGGTCGACGAGGCGGCGATACGCCGCGGCTGGGTGTGGCCGATCAGGCCCTTCCGGCCGCGCCCCAGCTCCAGGCAAATCTTCGGCAACTGCGTGGTCTTGCCCGAACCGGTCTCGCCGCAGACGATGATGACCTGGTTCGCCTGCAAGGCCTCGGCGATTTCGCCGCGCCGGCCCGACACCGGCAAGTCTTCCGGATAGGTGATCGGCGGCAGCGGATTGCGGAACGGCGCTTCGGCGACGCGCGGCTCGCGCGGCGTGCGCGGCTCGCTGGGCCCGCCCTGGCCTTCCGGCCGCGGCGCGCGCGGCGGCCGTTGCGCCTGCTGCCCGTCCGGCCGCGGCGCGCGCGGCGGACGCTGGGCCTGCTGCCCCTCCGGCCGCGGCGCGCGCGGCTGCTCCGCCGGCCGCGCGGGCGCGTTTGGCGCCGCGGACGCGGTCGTTCCACTCTGGTCGGAGGCCGAATTCGGGCGTGGGAAAGTAGTCGAAGGCTTATTGCTGGTTTGGGACATTGTTTTTTACAGGTATTTGGGCGCGGACATCGCGCAGCGAATTATAATGCGCTTAATGGAAAACCCTACCCAATTCGTCCAATGGCTGCGCTCGGTCGCACCTTACATCCACGCATTCCGTGGCAAGACCTTCGTGGTCGCCTTCCCAGGTGAACTCGTCACCGCCGGCGCGTTGCCGGTGTTGGCGCAGGATTTGTCGCTGTTGCACGCGCTCGGCATCAAAGTCGTCATCGTCCACGGTTCGCGACCGCAGGTAGCCGAACAACTGGCGTTGCGCAACGTCGAAGGCCGTTTCACCAACGGCATCCGCATCACCGACATCGCCGCGCTCGAGTGCGCGAAAGAGGCCGCCGGCGAATTGCGCCTCGACAT
Organism: Janthinobacterium sp. CG_23.3; assembly: GCF_046115965.1. Classification (NCBI taxonomy): domain Bacteria; kingdom Pseudomonadati; phylum Pseudomonadota; class Betaproteobacteria; order Burkholderiales; family Oxalobacteraceae; genus Janthinobacterium; species Janthinobacterium sp. CG_23.3. The sequence continues at coordinate 27,360 of NZ_JBJXIB010000041.1, forward strand.
CGAGGCCGCCTTCAGCCAGGGTTTGCCGAACACGCCGATGGCGCACGCCGCCATCCGCATCATTTCCGGCAACTTCGTCACCGCCCGCCCGCTCGGCGTCATCGACGGCGTCGACCTGGAACTGACCGGCGTGGTGCGCAAGATCGCCTCCGAAACCATCCACCCGATCCTGGCCGCCGACGCGCTGGTGTTGCTCTCGCCGCTGGGCTTCTCGCCGACCGGCGAGGCGTTCAACCTGACGATGGAAGACGTCGCCGTCTCGGCGGCGATCGCGCTGCACGCCGACAAATTGATCTTCATCAGCGAAACGCCGATGATGCTCGACGCCGCCGGCACCGAAATCCGCGAACTGTCCTCGCACCAGGCCGAGGCCGTATTGCAAGCCGGTTTCCTGCCGCACGACACCGCCTTCTACCTGCAGCACGCCATCAAATCGTGCAACAGCGGCGTACCGCGCGCCCACATCGTGCCGTTCACCACCGACGGCTCGGCGCTGCTGGAGCTGTTCACCCATGACGGCGTGGGCACCATGATCAGCCACGAGAACCTGGAAAGCCTGCGCCAGGCCAGCATCGAGGACGTCGGCGGCATCATCAAACTGATCGAGCCGCTGGAGGCCGACGGCACCCTGGTCAAGCGGGGACGCGAGCTGATCGAACGCGAAATCGAATATTTCTCCGTCATCGAGCATGACGGCGTCATTTTCGGCTGCGCCGCCCTGTACCCGTTCCCGGCGCAAAAAATGGCCGAAATGGCTTGCCTGACGGTTAATCCGGAAGTGCAGGCGCAGGGCGACGGCGAGCGTATCTTGAAACACATGGAAAACCGCGCCCGCGCCGCCGGCTTCAACAAGATGTTTGTTTTGACCACGCGCACCGCGCATTGGTTCAAAAAACGCGGCTTCGTGCCGGCCAACGTCGACGACCTGCCGAAAGACCGCCAGCACATGTACAACTGGCAGCGCAAATCCCAGGTCCTCATTAAGACTTTATAATCACGCTTTACATTGACCGCTTTAGGAGCACAGATGGCCCGCACAATTCACTGTATCAAGTTAAACAAAGACGCTGAAGGCCTCGATTTCGCGCCGTACCCGGGCGAACTGGGCAAGAAGATCTACGAATCGGTATCGAAGGAAGCGTGGGCGGCCTGGCTCAAGCACCAGACCATGCTGGTCAACGAGAACCGCCTGAACCTGGCCGACGCGCGCGCCCGCAAATACCTGGCCACGCAGATGGAAAAGCACTTCTTCGGCGACGGCGCCGACGCCGCCATGGGTTACGTGCCACCGGCCGACTAAGCCGCGGCGGCCGGCCCGCCCGGCGACAAGCCACGCTTTCAGGGACACTTCCGGAACGCGTGGTTTTTTTACGCCCGCAGGTTTTGTAGGTCGGATTACGCCGACGCCTCGGCGGCCCGCGCATCCGACCTGCGACACGGCAACTGAACGCCAGCAGGGTCCGCGGCGCCTTGGCCTACATCGGTTTGCACTGGCGCAGTTCGCACTTGGCCAGGAAGACGCTGCCGTTGTCGCACGCCATGCGGTACACCTCGACCGGGCCGGGCTGGCTCACCAGGCCGGCGCCCAGGCCGCCGCTGCAGTTGCGCTGCCGCGCCAGGCGCTCCACCGTCGCCGAGGACACGCCGGCGCGAAACTCGACCTTCTCAATCTCCACGCCGTCGATGGCGACGCGCGCGGTGCCGTCCGCCGCCAGGGCCGGCGGCGGTACGCGCCGGCTGGCGGCGGCGCGCGCCACCTCCTCGCGCGCCTGCGCCTCGGTTTTCATAAACGGCACGCCAAACGGCAAGCCGGCGCAGGCGCTCAACAACAGCGCGGACGACAACAATACGGTCAATCGCTTCATGCTCAGGTCCGGTCAGCAGTGGCGCCGGGGCGCCGTGGTTTAAAACGTCAGCGTGCGCACGCCGTCCGCGGTACCCAGCAGGCAAACGTCGGCGCCGCGACCGGCGAACAGCCCGACCGCGATCACGCCGACGATCTGGTTGATCTCGCGCTCCAACGCCACCGGGTCGGCGATCGCCAGGCCCAGCACGTCGACGATGACGGCGCCGTTGTCGGTGACGAAGGCTTCGTCGCTGCCCGCCTTCAGGCGCAGGCGCGGCTGGCCGCCCAGCGCGCCGAGGCGGCGCGAGACGGCCGCGCGCGCCATCGGCAGCACCTCGACCGGCAGCGGGAACTGGCCCAGCGTCTCGACCAGCTTGGAGCCGTCGGCGATGCAGACGAACTGGCCCGACACCGAGGCGACGATTTTCTCGCGCGTCAGCGCCGCGCCGCCGCCCTTGATCATCGCGCCGGCGGCGGTGATTTCGTCGGCGCCGTCGACGTAGACGGCGATCGACGCCACGTCGTTGAGGTCGAACACCTCGATGCCATGGCCGCGCAGGCGCGCCGCGGTCGCTTCCGACGAGGCCACGGCGCCCTTGATGCGGTGCTTGATCTTGGCCAATTCATCGATGAAAAAATTGGCGGTCGAACCCGTGCCCACACCTATAATCTCACCGTCCACTACATACTCGATGGCGGCGCGGGCAACAGCTTGTTTCAATTCGTCTTGGGTCATGGCAGTGGTGCTCTGTAAAAAGGGTGGAAATAAACGGCAATGGCGGTATTTTAGCGGATTGCCGGCCTGCCCAGCCGCTTTGCGCGGCAAATGGCGCCGGCCGGTCCGCCGCGCCGGCAGCGCCCACGCCCCGACACCGTACGCACGCGCCTAATATACGCGGGAGCGGGCGCGCAAAATGTGCGAAAATGCGTTGTCGCCAGCATACAAAGTTTCAGGAAGAACCCATGAACCAAAGTAAAACGGTCCTTATTGTCGACGACAGCCGGGTTTCCCGGCTGATGGCGCATCAATTTGTTCTGAGCAAGAAACCCGATTGGACCGTCGTCGAGGCGGCCACCGGCGAGGAAGCGCTGGCGAAGGCGCCGGCGCTGCAACCGGTCCTCATCCTGATGGACGTCAACATGCCCGGCATGGGCGGCATGGCGGCGGCCGAACAGCTGCGCGCGCTGTGTCCGCACAGCCACATCTCGCTGGTGACGGCCAACGTGCAAAACGCCACGCGCAACCGGGCCACCGAACTGGGCATCGGTTTCATGGAAAAACCCATCACCGAAGGCCGCATCCACCAATTGCTCAACGCGCTAGAGAGCTGAGCATGCTCTCCCTCACCGAACTCGAACACGATGCCCTGGTGGAGATTTTCAACATCGGGGTCGGCCACGCGGCCGCCGCGATGAGCGAAATCGTCAACGAGGAGGTGACGATGTCGGTGCCCTCGATCAGCTTCCTGAGCCGCGCCGAGGCGGCCCAGTTGCTGGGCAAGCGCGACGGCGAACGCATCTGCGGCGTCAGCCAGCACTACGAGGGCGCGTTCCAGACCGAGGCGATGCTCATGTTCCCCGAGGATAAAAGCCTGGAAATCGTGCGCCTGATGGTGGGCGAATCGATCCCGCTGCAGGAACTGACGGAGATGGAACAGGAGGCGATGAGCGAGATCGGCAACATCATCCTCAATTCCTGCGTCGGCACGCTGGCCAACATCTTCGGGCGCGAGCTGCACGGCTCGCTGCCGGTCTACCACGTCGGCACCAGCGAGGAAATCATGGCCTCCTCGGGCGGCCAGGCCGACACCGTGGTGCTGATGCTGCACATCGACTTCATCCTGGAAAAACACCAAATCCACGGCTACGTCGCCTTCGTGCTCGACGTCACCTCGCTGCACGACCTGAAGGACCTGGTCAACCAGTACCTGGTCAAAGTGATGGGGACGGCGTGACGACCGGGCCGGGCCACGTCGGGCGCCTGGGCCTGCTCGAGAGCGCGCTCGGCGCCGTCAACCTCGGCGTCGTCGTGCTCGACGGCGCGCGCCGCGTGGTGCTGTGGAACCAGTGGATGGCGCGCCACTCCGGCCTGTCGGCCGACACCGTGATGGGCCGGGATTTCCTCGAACTCTACCCCGAGCTGCGCGCGCGCCGGGTCGACGCGGCGATCGGCCAGGCGTTGCGCGACAACTTCCCCTCGCTGCTGTCGCAGACGCTCAACAAGTCGCCGTTCGCGCTGTACTCGAGCCCGGCCACGGCGGCGCGCAACGAACGCATGCAGCAGGCGGTGGCGGTGACGCCGATCGACATCGCCGGCGCGCCGCGGCATTGCCTGATCCAGGTGCACGACGTCAGCGTCGCCGTCGGGCGCGAAAAACTGCTGCGCGAGCAGACCCTGGTGCTGCGCTCGCAAACCTTCGCCGACGGCTTGACCGGCATCGCCAACCGCCGCCATTTCGACGTCGCGATGGAAAAGGAGCTGCGCCGCGCCAAGCGCAACGGCGCCGCGCTGTCGCTGCTGATGATCGACATCGACCACTTCAAGTCCTACAACGACCACTACGGCCACCAGCAGGGCGACGACTGCCTGATCCAGGTGGCGGCGGCGCTGACGGCGCTGCTGCAGCGCTCCACCGACCTGCTGGCGCGCTACGGCGGCGAGGAGTTCGCGGTGATCCTGCCCGAGACCGACGCCGACGGCGCGCTGGCGATGGCCGAGGCGATGCGCGCCGGCATTAGCGCGCTGGCCGTGCCGCACCTGCAGGCCGGCGGCGCCGAGCGCCACATCACCGTCAGCATCGGCATCGCCAGCCAGGACCCGGACGCGCCGGTCGAAGTGGCGACGCTGATCGGCGCCGCCGACCGCGCGCTGTACGGCGCCAAGCGCGCCGGGCGCAACCGCGTGCTGGCGCAGACGCCGGCGCCGGCCGGCGTTGCCGGCGGACCGACGCCAGACCTGTGCGCGGACTAGGATTCAAGCGCGCTTCGGCGTTGAACTAGTTAACACAAAAAGCGTGAATCCGGCTTCACCGCATGGGGGGGGCGGCCCCTCGGGGGCCGACCCCGGCCCGGCGCCGCTGGTTTTAACGGCGCCGGCGCCACGCATGCCGGGACGGCAGGCGCGCGGGGGGGGGGCTTAGGCGGAGCGCAGGCCGCTGGCGGCTTTGGCCAGGTCGGTGATGCGGTCCCAGTTGCCGGCCAGGATGGCGTCTTTCGGCGTCAGCCACGAGCCGCCGACGCAGGCGACGTTTTTGCACGCCAGGAACTGCGACGCGGTTTCCTGCGAGATGCCGCCGGTCGGGCAGAAGGTGATGTCCGGCAGCGGGCCGTAGATCGCGTTGAGCATGCCGACGCCGCCCGCCGGCACCGCCGGGAACAGTTTCAGTTGCTGGAAGCCCTGCTCGCGCGCGGCCATCACTTCGGACGGCGTCATCACGCCCGGCAGCAGCGGCAGGCCGCTGCTTTTCGCGGCGGCGATCAGCGCCGCCGTCAGGCCCGGCGAGACGCCGAACACGGCGCCGGCGTCGCGCGCGGCGGCGAATTGTTCCGGCTGCGTCAGCGTGCCGACGCCGACGATGGCGCCCGGCACTTCGGCCATGGCGCGGATCGCCGCCAGGCCGTGTTTGGTGCGCAGCGTCACTTCCAGCACGCGGATGCCGCCCGCCACCAGCGCGCGCGCCAGCGGTACGGCGTGCTCGGGGTCGTCAATCGCAATCACGGGGATCACGGCCGAGGTGCGCATCATTTCCAGCAGAGTCATAGTCATATTATTTCTTTATGAGAGTGTCTTCATCGGACCCCGGCAAGTCTTCGACGATGGCGTCGGCGTCATGCAGGGCAACGGTGGTGGGAATCGGCGACGGCAGACCGAAGGTGGTGGCACCCTCTTCCGCGGCGCTGACGGTGGAGCGGAACATGGCAAACAATTCGCGGCCCATGCCGACGTGGTTCGGCGTCATGTCGGCCTGCGCCTGCGTGCGCGCGCACCAGACGTCGGCCGGCACCAGCGCCTCGAGCGTGCCGGTGAAGGCGTCGACGCGGATGATGTCGCCGTCGCGCACCAGGCCGAGCGGGCCGCCGGCCAGGATTTCCGGCGACACGTGGATCGCCGCCGGCACCTTGCCCGACGCGCCCGACATGCGCCCGTCGGTGACCAGGGCGACGCGGCGCCCGGCGTCCTGCAGGTTGGCCAGCGCCGGCGTCAGCGCGTGCAGTTCCGGCATGCCGTTGGCGCGCGGCCCCTGGAAGCGCAGCACGGCGACGAAGTCGCGGTCGAGCTTGCCGGCCTTGTAGGCGAGCATGAATTCCTCCTGCGAATTGAACACCAGCGCCGGCGCCTCGACCGTGCGGTGCTGCGGCTTGACGGCCGATACCTTCATCACGGCGCGGCCCAGGTTGCCGGCCACCAGCACCATGCCGCCGTCCGGCGCGAACGGCGCGGCGGCCGTGCGCAGCACGTTCTCGTCGGCGCTGGCCAGCGGCGCGTCCTTCCACACCACGCCCCGCCCCGGTGCGTCGAGGAAGGGCTCGGTGCAGTGCGCGCGCAGGCCCTTGCCGAGGATGGTCGTGACGTCCTCGTGCAGCAGGCCGGCGTCGAGCAGTTCGCGGATCAGGAAACCGGTGCCGCCGGCGGCGTGGAAATGGTTGACGTCGGCGTCGCCGTTCGGGTAGATCCGCGTCAGCATCGGCACCGCGGCCGACAGTTCGTTGAAGTCGTTCCAGTCGATGACGATGCCGGCCGCCTTGGCGATCGCCACCAGGTGCAAGGTGTGGTTGGTCGAGCCGCCGGTGGCCAGCAGGCCGACCAGGGCGTTGACGATACATTTCTCGTCGACCACGTGGCCGACCGGCAGGTAGTTGCCGCTTAGCGCCGTGATCGACGCGGCGCGCTGGGCCGCCGCCACCGTCAGGGCGTCGCGCAGCGGCGTGTTCGGCGTGATGAAGGCGGCGCCCGGCAGGTGCAGGCCCATCACTTCCATCAACATCTGGTTGCTGTTGGCGGTGCCGTAGAAGGTGCAGGTGCCGGCGCCGTGGTAGGCCTTGGCCTCGCCTTCGAGCAATTCCTCGCGCGTCGCCTTGCCCTGCGCGTACAACTGGCGCACCTTGGCTTTTTCCTGGTTCGACAGGCCCGACGCCATCGGCCCGGCCGGCACGAACACGGCCGGCAGGTGGCCGAAGTGCAGCGCGCCGATCAGCAGGCCCGGCACGATCTTGTCGCACACGCCCAGGTACAGGGCGGCGTCGAACATATTGTGCGACAGCGCCACGGCGGTGGCCATGGCGATGGCGTCGCGCGAGAACAACGACAACTCCATGCCCGGCTGGCCCTGGGTCACGCCGTCGCACATGGCCGGCACGCCGCCGGCGAACTGCGCCACCGCGCCGACCTGGCGCACGGCGTCCTTGATGATGGCCGGAAAGCGCTCGAACGGCTGGTGCGCCGACAGCATGTCGTTATACGACGAGACGATGGCCACCGACGGCTTCTTGTCTTCGCGCAGCGCCAGCTTGTCGTTGGCCGGGAACGCCGCGAAACCGTGCGCCAGGTTGGTACACGACAGCGCGTTGCGCTGCACGCCCTTGACGCGCGCCGCTTCCAGGTGCGCCAGATAGGCGCCGCGCGACGGTCGGCTGCGCTGGATAATGCGCGCTGTTACGGTTTCGACTACTGGATGCACCGCCATGATCGGTTCCTTATAAATGTATTTCGTGAAATTTTACTACAAAATTGGAATACGACCACCCTTTTGTGAGCCAGCTTGCTATATTTTCCGCCAAAACGCAAGCGCCGCACGGCTGCGCGCCGGGCCGCCGCCGCGCGCCGGGCGGATTGCGGGGCGGGCGCGAACGCCAAGCGGGCGCCGCCAAAGCGGCCGGCGCGGGGCGCCGCCGCCGATCAAACTGTAGTGAAATTACCGGTTTTTCATGTATAGTTAAATAATATGACGCCGGGCCGGCCTTTTCCGCGCCGCCCGCCCCCTCAACCCGCCACAGCCACTCTACGACGCCGACCCATCATGCGCCAGACCGCCCCTACCCCGATGCTCACCGCCACCGCCAGTTTCCAGGCCCTGCAATCGCACGCCACCGCCGCCAGCCAATGGCAGATGCGCCAGTTGTTCGCGGACAATCCGCAGCGCTTCCGCCAACTGACGGTCGAGGCCGCCGGCCTGCTGCTGGACTTTTCCAAGAACCGCCTGGACGCCACCACGCTCGGCCTGCTGACCGACCTGGCGCGCGAGCGCGGCGTCGAAGCCCGGCGCGAGGCCATGTTCGCCGGCGAAAAAGTCAACCCGACCGAAGACCGGGCGGTGCTGCACACGGCGCTGCGCGCGCCGCGCGGCGGCGCGCTGGTGGTCGACGGCCAGGACGTCAACGCCGACGTCCACGCCGTACTGGATCGCGTCAAGGACTTCACCGCGCGGGTGCGCAACGGCGGCTGGCTCGGCTACACCGGCAAGCCGATCTGCGACGTCGTCAACATCGGCATCGGCGGCTCCGACCTGGGCCCGAAAATGGCCTGCCTGGCGCTGCGCTCCTACGCCAACCCGGGCCTGGAAATGCACTTCGTCTCGAACGTCGACGGCCACGACATGGAGGCGATCCTCTCCAAGGTCGACCCGGAGACGACGCTGTTCATCGTTGCCTCGAAAACCTTCGTGACCGCCGAGACCATGCTCAACGCCAATACCGCGCGCGCCTGGTTCCTGCTCGAGGGCGAGGCGGCCGACCTGGCGCGGCACTTCGTTGCCGTGTCGACCAATACCGAGGCGATCAAGGCCTTCGGCATCGACCCGGAGAACATGTTTCCGTTCTGGGACTGGGTCGGCGGACGCTACTCGGTCTGGTCCTCGATCGGCCTGGCGCTGGCGCTGTCGGTGGGCTTCGACTACTTCAGCGACTTCCTGGCCGGGGCGCACGCGATGGACCAGCACTTCCGCCGCACGCCGCTGGAGCGCAACATGCCGGTGCTACTGGCCCTGGTCGGCTTCTGGAACCGCCAGTTCCTCGACTGCGCCTCGCTGTCGATCGCGCCCTACCACCAGGACTTGAGCCGCTTCCCCGCCTACCTGCAGCAACTCGACATGGAAAGCAACGGCAAGCGCGTCACCAAGGGCGGCGCGGCGGTCGACACGCCGACCTGTCCGGTGGTCTGGGGCGAGTGCGGCACCAACGCCCAGCACGCCTACTTCCAATTGCTGCACCAGGGCAGCGACGTCACGCCGATCGACTTCATCGCCGCGCTGCGCCCGACCCACGACCTGCCCGGCCACCACGACGCGCTGCTGGCGAACTGCTTCGCCCAGTCGGAAGCCTTCATGACCGGCAAGACCGACGCCGAGGTGCGCGCCGACCTGCAGGCGCAGGGCTTGGCCGCCGAACAGATCGACGCGCTGGCGCCGCACAAGACCTTCCCCGGCAACCGTCCGAGCAACACCATTTTGATGGACCAGCTGACCCCGGCCGCGCTGGGCGCGCTGATCGCGCTGTACGAACACAAGACCTTCGTGCAGGGCGTGCTGTGGGACGTCAACAGCTTCGACCAGTGGGGCGTCGAACTGGGCAAGGTACTGGCCCGCAACATCCAGGCCGAACTGCAGGGCGAGGCCTGCCCGCAGCGCCACGACAGCTCGACCAACGGCTTGATCGAACTGGCCAGGGCGGCCAGGTCGGCATACTAATCGCAAGGACACGACTATGACGAATCACACCGCGGCCGCCATCGAAGCGGCCTGCGACGGCGCCATGCAAGTGGGCGAATGCCCGCTGTGGCACGCCGAAGAGGCGGCCCTGTACTGGGTCGACATCGAAGGTTTCAGCGTGCACCGGCTCGACCCGGCCAGCGGCGCGCGGCGCACCTGGCGCATGGAGTGCGAGCCGTCGGCGCTGGCGCGCCACGCCGGCGGCGGACTGCTGGTGGCGCTGCGCAGCGGCTTCGCCCACCTCGACACCGACAGCGGCGCCGTCACGCAGATCGCGCCGGCGCCGTACGACACCGCCACCACCCGCTTCAACGACGGCCGCGCCGACGCCGCCGGGCGCTTCTGGGTCGGCACCATCTACGAGCCGCGCGACCGGCAGGCGGCGCAGATGTTTTGCCTGGAACGGGGCAAGACCCGGCTGGTCTGGTCGGGCGGCATGACGGTCTCGAACGGCCTCGGTTTCAGCCCGGACCAGCGCAGCCTGTACCACGCCGACACCACCACCCACCGCATCGACCGCTACAGCTTCGACCTGCAAGCGGGCACGGTGGCCGACGCGGTCGAATTCCAGCGTTTTTCGACCGACAAGGCCAACCACTACGGCGGCCGGCCGGACGGCGCGGCCGTCGACAGCGAAGGCAACTACTGGTGCGCGATGTTCGAGGGCGGGCGGGTGTTGTGCATCGCGCCGGACGGCACGCTGCTGCGCGAAGTGGCGCTGCCGGTGCGCTGCCCGACCATGGTGGCGTTCGGCGGCGCCGACTTGCGCACGCTGTATATCACCAGCGCCAGCTACAAGCGCTCGGCCGAAGAATTGGCGGCGCATCCGCTGTCGGGCTGCGTGCTGTCGCTGCGGGTGGACGTGGCGGGACGCGCCGAACCGGCATATATCCCTTAATATCGACGGGCGGATTTTCGTCGGTCGGGTTAGCCCAGGGGGCGTAAGCCGACCGACAAAACCTGGGCAACCTTACTTGGCCAGCACCTTGCGGATGGTCGCGGCCAGTTCCGCCGCGACGAACTTGGCGACGTAGGCGTCGGCGCCGACGCCCTTGACGTGGTCTTCGTTGGTCGAGCCCGTCAGCGACGAGTGGATCACCACCGGGATGCCGGCGAAGCGCGTGTCGGTCTTGATGTTGCGCGTCAGCGTGAACCCGTCCATCTCCGGCATCTCCAGGTCGGTCAGCACCAGCGCGACCTTGTCCTTGACGGTCTTGCCCTCGGTGATGGCCTGGTCCGACATGGCCTGCAATTTCTCCCACGCTTCCTTGCCGGTCTTGGTCATGATGTACGGCGTGCCCATCGCCGTCAGGCCCTGTTCGATCAGCGAGCGCGCCAGCGACGAGTCGTCGGCCGCCAAAATGACCGCGCCGACCGGCAGGCGCACTTGCGGGCCGATGCTGCTCTTGTCGACGTCCGGGTCGCCGGACGGCAATACGTTGCGCAGGATCTGCTCGACGTCGAGCACCTGGGCCAGGCGGGTCTTGTCGGTGTCGCCGTCGAGGCGGGCGATGCTGGTGATCAGGCCGCCGCCGACGGTCTGCTCGGCCGACAGCACCTGGTTCCACTCCAGGCGCACGATCTCGTCGACTTCCTCGACCGCGAAGGCCTGGGTCGAGCGGGCGAATTCGGTCACCATCAGGATGCGCAGGCCGTTGCTGGCGGTGCAGCCGACGGCCATCGGCAAGTCGATCACCGGCACGATCTGGCCGCGGATGTTGACCACCCCCAGCATGTGCGGATGCGAGCCGGCCACCGCGGTCACCTGCGGCATTTCCATGATCTCGCGCACCTTGAACACGTTGATGCCGAACAGCTCGCGCTGGGTCGAATTCTCGCTGGTGCCCAGGCGGAACAGGAACAATTCGAACTTGTTGTTGCCAGTCAGGCTGGTGCGTTCATCGACGTCTTGCTGCATTGAACTCATGGTGTCCCCTGTTGTAAAGGTGCGAATGTGGTGTGGGCGCCGGCTTGTAGTGCGCACCGGTCTGTTGCGGCGGCCCCGGGGCATCGCCCCAGGCGCATCGGAAGGCACGCAAGGGCACGCCCAAACGGGGTAATCGGTCGATTTGATTATACGGAAATTTGTTCGCGGGCAATAATATATTTGCCGTTCCACTGTCCCGCCTCACACTTTTATGTCCGCATGTTGCAGCGGCGCCAAAGCGGCCGGCGCCGCGCTTGCGGCGGCCAAGCCCGGCGCCGCAAGCGCCCGCCCGGCGCCGGCGGATCGGCATATAATGGGCCGTCCGGGTGCGCGCGGCAGCGCCCCCGATGGCCGAACATGGCTGCAATGTAGTAAAATTACTTGCATTCGTCACATCTACGTAGTAAATTTACATAAATGCCCGCGTCGGGTTCCAGACTGCCGGCAGCGCGACACCCTGCGCACCTCCTCCGGCCCCTTTACTTTTGCGACGACTCTCATATTATGGCTCTTTCCGATTTTGACCTGGTTCTGTTTGGCGGCAGCGGCGACTTATCCATGCGCAAGTTGCTGCCGGCGATGTACGCGCGCGACGTCGCCAACGACTTGCCGGCGAGCTCACGCATCATTTGCGTCGGCCGCCAGGATTGCGGCCAGGACGAGTTCCTGAAGACCGTCGAAGCGAACTCGAAGCCGCACATCAAGGCCACCACGCTGACGGCGCCGGCCTGGACCAAGTTCTGCCAGCGCATCGTCTACGTCTCGCTCAACGCCACCGACGCCGACAGCTACGCGCCGCTGGTGGCGGCGTTGCGCCCGGAGCCGGCCCTGACCCGGGTCTACTACCTGGCCACGCCGCCGCACCTGTTCGCGCAAATCTGTGACAACCTGGCCGCCAACTCGCTGGTCACGCCGAACTCGCGCGTGGTGCTGGAAAAGCCGCTCGGGCGCGACCTCGCCAGCGCCAAGCAGATCAACGCCGAAGTCGGCCAGGTCTTCGCCGAAACGCAGATCTACCGCATCGACCACTACCTGGGCAAGGAAACCGTACAGAACCTGATGGCCCTGCGCTTCGGCAACATCCTGTTCGAGCCGCTGTGGCGCCGCGAATGGATTTCCGACGTGCAGATCACCATCGCCGAGAAGCTCGGCGTCGGCAACCGCATGGGTTACTACGACACCTCCGGCGCGCTGCGCGACATGCTGCAAAACCATCTGCTGCAACTGCTGTGTATCGTGGCGATGGAACCGCCGACGTCGATCTCGTCGGACGCGGTGCGCGACTCCAAGCTGCAGGTGCTGCGCTCGCTGAAAAAATTCACCCCGACCACGCTGGCGCAAAACATCGTGCGCGGCCAGTACCGCGCCGGCCACGTCGACGGCAAGGCCGTGCCGAGCTACCGCGACGAGCCGGACGCGCCCGAGCACTCGCACACCGAGACCTTCGTCGCGCTGAAGGCTGAAATCGACACCTGGCGCTGGGCCGGCGTGCCGTTCTACCTGCGCACCGGCAAGCGCATGGCCGACAGCCTGGCCGAGATCGTCGTGCGCTTCAAGCCGATCCCGCACTCGATCTTCGCCCAGCCGACCTCGAGCTTCCAGCCGAACTGCCTGGTGATCCGCCTGCAGCCGGACGAGGGCCTGCGCATGAACCTGATGGCCAAGACGCCGGGCGACGGCATGCGCCTGAAACCGGCCGAGCTGGAACTGGACTTCCGCGAATCGTTCAAGACGCCGCGCATGGACGCCTACGAGCGCCTGCTGCTCGACGTGCTGCGCGGCCAGCTGACGCTGTTCATGCGCGGCGACGAGCTGGAGGCGGCGTGGGAATGGGTCGAACCGATCCTCGACCATTGGGAAGACAGCGACAACGCGCCGATTCCGTACACCGCCGGCACCTGGGGCCCGGCCGCGGCCAGCGCCCTGATCGGGCGCGACGGCTTGCAATGGCGCGAAGAAGCGCTGCCGGAAGACTGATGCTACTCGACTCGATCCGCACCCAGCTCGATTCGCTCTCGAAGTCGGAGAAAAAAGTCGCGCTGGCGGTGCTGGAGCAGCCGACCCAGACCGTGAGCCAGAACATCACGGCGCTGGCCAAGAGCGCCGGCGTGTCGGAGCCGACGGTGGTGCGCTTTTGCCGCACCCTGGGCTACGACGGCTGGCACGAATTCAAGCTGAAGCTGGCGCAGGGCCTGGCGCTGGCCATGCCGGGCGCCAACGAGCAACCGGCCCAGGACGACCTGGCGGCCGACCTCGTCAACAAGATTTGCAGCCGCTCGATCAACACCCTGCTCGACCTGCGCAACAACCTGAACCCGGAGGCGATCCAGCGCGCGCTCGACATCCTGTCGCGCGCCAGCAAGATCGAGTTCTACGGCCAGGGCACGTCGGGCATCGTCGCCGCCGACGCCCAGCACAAATTCTTCCGCTCCGGCGTGCCGACGGTGGCCTACGCCGACCCGAACATCCACAGCATCGCCGCGGCGCTGCTGCGCAGCGGCGACGCGGTGGTCGCCATCTCGCAGCGCGGCAACAGCCCGGCGCTGGTGCGCTCGGTCAAGCTGGCCCGCCGCGGCGGCGCCGACGTCATCGTGCTGGCGCCGTCGGGCACGCCGCTGGCCGACCTGGCCACGGTGTTGATCCCGATCGACCTGGTCTTCAACATCGACCCGTACACGCCGATCTCGGCGCGGCTGGCCTACCTGGTCGTCATCGACGTACTGGCGGTCGGCCTGGCCCTGCAGCGCGGCCCCGAGTTCCGCAAAAAGATGCAGAACGCGCAAAAGGCGCTGCAAGAATTCGACATGCAGTTCGACTCCTTCATCGGCTAGGAGTCTGCGCGGCAGAAACTGATGCAATCGGAATGGGGACGAGGTAAACTTGTCGAATGACGACGAGCTACCTGCCCTACAATCAGCATCAACAGATGCTGCTTCCCCATGCTTTGCAAGACTGGCTCCCTGAGGGGCACCTGGCCTACTTCGTTAGCGACACTGTCGA